>DIFQ01000073.1:10365-10853 GCA_002419215.1 Syntrophaceae bacterium UBA5744 | reverse complement strand
GACCCGGTACCCCATGCCCGACAGGACCGCCACGGCTACGCTGCCCACGCCCCCGGCGGCGCCCGTGACGAGGATCGCGCCGCTTCCCGGCTTGATCCCGGCCTCTTCGAGCGTCATGATGCAGAGCATGGCCGTGAATCCGGCCGTGCCGATGGCCATGGCGCGTCGTGTGTCCAGCCCCTCGGGCAGAGGGACGAGCCAGTTGGAGTTGACGCGCGCCCTCTGGGTGTAGCCGCCCCAGTAGCGCTCGCCCACGCTCCAGCCCGTGAGAACGACCCTGTCTCCCGCCTTGTAGAAGGGCGACTTCGACTCCAGGACGGTGCCCGACAGATCGATACCCGGCACCATGGGGTACTCTCGCACGATTTTCCCGATGCCGGTGACCGCCATGGCGTCCTTGTAGTTCAGCGAGGAATACTCGACGGCCACGAGAACGTCGCCCTCCGGAAGATCGTTGACGGCAAGCTGCTCGATGGCATGCCGTACCT
>DIFQ01000073.1:0-10132 GCA_002419215.1 Syntrophaceae bacterium UBA5744 | reverse complement strand
GAGCTGTTTCTTAGGAGGAACGAAGAGACGAAGCAATCTCATCCCTCCATCTCAGACGAAGATCGCCACGCTTCGCAAGGCTCGGCTCGCGATGACTTTTTTTCTCAGCCCGCTTCCCGGATCCTCACGGGGCGCTGTTCGAACTCTTCGCTCCGGATGAACTCGATCGCATTCTTGAAGATGGCCAGCCCCATCCCCTCCTCGGGCAGGTCTTCCCTCGTCCAGCGGGGGTGGTTCGTGTAGTGCGTGTAGGCTTCGGGGTGGGGCATCATCCCGTACAGGCGCCCCGTTTCGTTGCAGATTCCGGCGATGGCGTCGACGGCGCCGTTGGGGTTGGCGGGGTACTCCAGGGTGGGCTTGTCGCTTTCCTGCGTGCAGTAGCGGGCAACGACCTGCTGCTGCCTGCGGAGCCGCCTCAGGATCGGGGCGCTTTTCGCCATGAACTTCCCCTCGCCGTGGCGAACGGGAAGGTAGATTTTTTTCAGCCCTCTCGTGAAGACACAGGGGGATTGATCGTTCACCGCGAGCCAGACCCAGCGGTCCTCGAAACGTCCCGAGTCGTTGAAGGAGAGGGTCACCGTCTGCTTGAAGTACTCGCCGTCGAAGGCGGGGAGGATGCCGAGCTTGACCATGAGCTGGAAGCCGTTGCACACGCCGAGGATCAGTTTTCCCTCGCCGATGAACCGGAGAAACTGGTCCCGGAGCGGCTCGCCGCTTCCCCTGATCTTCGCGTGGACGATCCGGTTGGCACCCGCCTTGGCCGATCCCAGGTCGTCGCCGTCCAGAAACCCGCCGGGCAGGTTCAGGAAATGGTACTCATCGAGGCGCTTCTCGCCGTTCAGGATCTCGTGGATGTAGACGATGTCCACCTCGTCCGACCCCGCCAGTCTGCAGGCATGGGCCATCTCCCGCTCGCAGTTCGTCCCGTTCCCCGTCAGTACAATCGATTTTACAATTCTCGGCATTGGTACCTCAAGTTGATTGAGTAATTAAGTAATTAAGTGACAAAGTGATTAGGAAAATGAAAATCTCTTTTCCGTTGATTCCTAATCAACCAGTTACCTATTCAACCAGTTACTGCGGACGCAAAGCGTCAGAAGCGCAGCGTCCGCTGCCAAGCCTCTTTGAGGTCTTCGATCCTCTCTTCGAGGATCACACCGCCCCTGAGACCCTTCACCCGGAAGAGGCCCTCCGCCGTCACCGTCCCGACGCAGGCGAAGGGACTGCCGGCCAGCATCGCTTCGAAGGCCGCTTTCTTTTCGGGCCGCACGGTGACGACAAACCGGCTCTGGGACTCGGAAAAGAGCATCTCGTCGTCCCGGGCGATCGCGCTCGCCGGGACGGCAGCCAGATCGACATCCATCCCGAGCCCGCCGGAAAAGGCCGTCTCGGCCAGGGCCACGCCGAGGCCGCCGTCGGAGCAGTCGTGGCACGAGGCCACGAGCCCCTCGCGGATCGCCTTCGAAAGGGCACTGTAGAGCGCCATCGCGCGCTCGGCGTCCACCTTCGGCACGTCATTTCCGACCCACCCGTGCATCGCGTACCACTCGGAGCCGCCCATCTCCCTTTTCGTCTCGCCCAGCGCGTAGACGAGATCGCCGGCCCGCTTGGCATCCATGGTCACGGCCCTGCGCACGTCCTCGATCCGGCCGATGACCGAGAAGAGCAGCGTGGGCGGGATGGAGATCTTCGTCTCGCCGATCTGGTAGTCGTTTTTCATGCTGTCCTTGCCGGAAATGCAGGGCACGCCGTAAATGCGGGTATAGTCGTAAAGGGCGAGGTTGGCCCGCACGAGCTGCGCAAGCTTGTAGGAGCCGTCGGGCGTTTTCTCCGACTGGACGGGATCGCACCAGCAGAAGTTGTCGAGCCCCGCAAGCCTCTCCAGCGTACCGCCCACGGCGACGGCGTTGCGGACCGCCTCGTCGATGGCGCAGGCCGCCATGTGGTAGGCGTCGATGTCGCTGTAGCGCGGGCAGATGCCGTTGGCCACGACGACGCCCTCGTAGGATTCGAGCACGGGCCGCACGACGGCCGCATCGCTCGGTCCGTCGTTTGCCGCCCCCACGAGCGGCTTCACCACGCTTCCTCCCTGGACCTCGTGGTCGTACTGCCGCACGACGGACTCCTTGCTGCAGATGTTGAGCCGCGCAAACATCGATTTCAGGGCCTTGCCGTAATCGGCGGGCTCGGGAATTGCCGGCTCCGGGTGCCTCGGGGGGACCCAGCGGGCCGCAAGCCGCATCTGGGGCACGCCCTCGTGGAGGAATTCCATGTCGAGGCAGGCCACGGTCTTTCCGCCATAGCGGACGTGGAACTTGCCCGTGTCCGTGAATGTCCCCAGGATGGTGGCCTCCACCTCCATCTTGCGGGCCAGCTCCATGAACTCGTCGATCTTCTCGGGCTGGATGGCGAGGCTCATGCGTTCCTGCGCCTCGGAGAGCAGGATCTCCCAGGGGTCGAGGCCGGCATACTTGAGGGGGGCGTTTTTCAGGTCCAGCTCCGCGCCGCCGGACATACCCGCCATCTCGCCCACGGAGGAGGAAAGGCCGCCCGCCCCGTTGTCGGTGATGGCCCGGTAGAGGCCGCGGTCCCTGGCCATGAGCAGGAAGTCCGTCATCTTCTTCTGGGTGATGGGGTCCCCGATCTGGACGGCCGAGACGGGCGAGCCCTCGTGGAGCTCCTCGGAGGAGAAGGTCGCCCCGTGGATGCCGTCCTTGCCGATGCGGCCCCCCGTCATGACGACGAGATCGCCCGGCAGGATCGACTTGGTGTGGCTCGGCTCGCCGAGGATCTCGGCGGGCATGAGCCCCGCGGTGCCGCAGTAGACGAGGGGTTTGCCGAGAAAGCGGTCGTCGAAGACGATGCAGCCGTTCACCGTGGGGATGCCGCTCTTGTTGCCGCCGTGCTCGACGCCCTCGCGCACGCCCTCGTAGATGCGTCGCGGGTGCAGGATCCGCTGAGGGAGCGGCTTGTCGTAGAAGGGGTCGGCAAAGCAGAAGACGTCCGTGTTGAAGATAAGCCTCGCGCCCTTGCCCGTGCCGAAAGGGTCGCGGTTGACGCCCACGATACCCGTGAGCGCCCCGCCGTAAGGGTCGAGGGCCGACGGCGAGTTGTGGGTCTCCACCTTGAAGACGAGGTTCCAGTCGTCGTTGAATTTGATGACGCCGGCGTTGTCGACGAAGACCGACAGGCACCAGTCGTCGGCGCCGAGGCGCCGGCGGATCTCCTTCGTGGAGCCCTTGATGCAGGTGGAAAAGAGCGAATCGATCTCGAGCCGCTTTCCGTCCGGCTCCTCGTAGGTGATGAAGCTGTTGAAGATCTTGTGCTTGCAGTGCTCCGACCAGGTCTGGGCGAGCATTTCCAGCTCCACGTCGGTGATCTTCTCCCCGAGGCCGTTTTGTTTCCGGGTCTCGAAGACCGACGGGTCGTTCATGTAGGCCTGGATGGCCTTCATCTCCTCGAGCGAGAGGGCGAGGGTGCGGCTGCTGCTGATCCCGGAGAGCGCGGCGTCGGGCACATTGAGATCGATCTCCTCGACGCGTGGGTCGTCCACGCCGACCACCTTCGGGACATAGGGGTTCATGCCCTTCTTTGCGTCCCAGCTCTTTCCGTCGACGATCTCGTAGCGCTCGATGAGGTCGTTGGCCAGCACTCCCGAGGCGATCCGTTCCGCCCCGGCCCGGCCGATCTCTCCGCGGATCACGTACTGGCGCGACGTGTAGACCTTGAGGGGCTTTCGCTTCTCGACGAGAAGCTCGATGGCCTCCGTGGCCGTCTTTCCCACGTTGTCCGTCACCCCGGGGCGGAACCCCACCTCGATGAGCCAGTCGAACCCGTCGGCGAGGGCGCGGTTGACGGCGTGCTTCTGGATCACGGGATCCGACAGGGGGCCCGCCGCGGCCTGTCTGAGCTCCGCCTTCGTGAGATCGCCCTCGATCGTGAAGACGTCGATCGTGCCGACCTCCTCCACGTCGATCCGGAGGTTATCCACGATGCGCCGTTTTACCTTTTCGCCCAGGGCATCCCGGATGTTGTTCCTGAAACCGATTTCGATTCGGTTGACCATGGTTTCCTCTTCCTTCCGCTATCCGCGAAGATTGTATTTTGCCAGTTTCAGATGAAGGCCCCTGCGGCTCAGTCCCAGCTGCCGGGCAGCCTTCGAGATGTTGCCCTCGCACTCCTCGAGGACCCGGATGATCATCTGTTTCTCGATGTCCCCCGTCTTTTCCCGGATGAGATCCTTGATGGATTTTTTTTCGTCGCCCGCCGTCGTCTCGCCTTTCGCCTCGACGGCCTCGATCAATTCGGCGGGAACGTCGGCCATGACGATCGTGTCGCCCTTCGCCATGAGGACGAGCCGCTCGGTGAGGTTCTCCAGCTCCCGGATGTTTCCCGGCCAGTCGTGGTCCCGGAGAAGTTCCATGACCTCCTCAGCCGCCCCGGTGATCTGCCGTTCGAGCTTGCGGTTGAACTGATCGATGAAGTAACTCACGAGCGCGGGAATGTCCTCCTTGCGCTCTCTCAGGGGCGGGACGTGGATCGGCATGACGTTGAGCCGGTAGAAGAGGTCCTCCCGGAAATGGCCTTCCTTCACATCCTGCTGGAGGTTGCGGTTCGTGGCGGCCACGAGCCTCACGTCCACCTTGATCGTCTGGAGGCCGCCCACCCGTTCGAACTCGTGATCCTGGATCACCCGCAGGAGCTTCACCTGCATGTCCCGGGGAAGATCGCCGATCTCGTCCAGAAAGAGAGTCCCCTTGTGGGCCAGCTCGAAGCGCCCCGGCTTGCTCGACACGGCGCCCGTGAAGGCGCCCTTCTCGTAGCCGAACAGCTCGCTCTCGATGAGATTCTCGGCGATGGCCGAGCAGTTGATCTTGATGAAGGGGTTGAGCTTGCGGGGGCTGTTGGCGTGGATGGCGTTGGCCACGAGTTCCTTGCCCGTCCCCGTCTCGCCGGTGATCAGGATGTTCGTCGTGGTGGGGGCGACCTTCCGGATGACGTCGAAGATCTTCGCCATGGACGGGCTCGTTCCCACGATCTCGCTGCGGTCGAGATCCGCGGCCGCCAGCTGGACCTCTTCCTCGCTGAGCACCCGGGTCTTCACGGCCTTGCCGATGACGTTCTTGAGCTCTTCCTGGTCGAAGGGCTTCGTAATGTAGTCGAAGGCCCCCTTCTTGAGGGCGTCCACGGCGGTGGCGACGGTTCCGTGGGCCGTGATGATGATCACCGGGATCGACGGGTACTCCTCGACCATGCGGTTCAGAAGCCCCATGCCGTCGAGCTTCGGCATCCTGAGGTCGGTGACGCAGGCCGTGATGTCATGGCGGCGCAGCAGGGCCAGGGCCTCCAGCCCGTCGGCCGCCGTCTCGACGTCGTAACCCCCCTTTTTGAGCATGGCCTTGAGAACCAGGCGCATGTTGACCTCGTCGTCGACAATGAGGATCTTTTTCGGAGTAATTTTGGGCACTTGCGATACCATGGACAGGCGGCTTAATGGCTGACTTTAGTTTACTTTGCCCCGGGCGTCAAGGCTCTTTCGGGACGTATTTCCGCGACAATTTCGTTACGTAAAGGGCTTGCCGAAAGGGTTCGGACTCATTTCGCACAACATTACAGAAGGTAAGAGGGTTAGAGGGTAAGAAGGTTGGAGAAGCATATAGCAGGAAACGGGCACGGCCTTATCCAACGTTCTCACCCTCTCACCTTCTCAACCTCTCTCACAACGGGATGCACCCCCGGTCACCAGCCTACTCACCCCTGGGGCAGGTTCAGCCTGATGTAGAATATCGACCCCTGACCCGGTATGGACTTCGCCCGGATGGAGCCGTTGTTGTTCTTGGCGATCCGCTGGCAGATGGAGAGCCCCAGGCCCACCCCCCTCTCCTTTGTCGTGAAGAAGGGCTTGAAGATATGCTGGAGGTCCTCCTTTGACATCCCCTTGCCCGTGTCGCGGATGGAGATCCCGACGGCCTCACCCTCTTCGCTCTCGATCCGGGTCGTGCGGATGGTGAGAGTGCCGCCGTCGGGCATGGCCTCGATGCCGTTGAAGGCGATGTTGAGGATGATCTGCTTCATCTGCTCGCCGTCGACGTAGACCTCGGGCAGCTCCGGGTTGAGCTCCGTCTCGATGCGGACCCCTTCCGGCAGGCCGCTGGCCCGGATGACCGCAACGGCCTTTTCGATGATCCCATTGACGTTGTACATCTTCGGGCTCACGGCGTAGGGCTTCGCGTAGTTCATGAACTGGGTGACCACGTTGTTCAGGCGGTCGGTCTCCTCGATGATGACGTCGAGGAGCTTCTGGTTCTCGGCGTTGTCCGTCTCGGAGCGCAGGTACTGGCCGGCGCCCTTGATGGATCCCAACGGGTTTCGGATCTCGTGGGCCAGCGCCGTGGCCATCTCATCGAGCAGCTGAGACTTCTCCTTCTCCAGTTCCTGGTCGAAGCCGTAAATGGACGAGAAGATGTCCTTCGCCTCGGGGAAGAAATAATTGAAGACCTTCTTCATGATGACGCGGAAGGGGTCGTAGGAGATGACGATGATGAAGGAGGCCGTGAGCACGTGGGTGAAGTAGACCGGCGTGATCGTGCCGAAGAGCCCCAGGATGAAAAAGAACACGCTCGTGGCGAAGAGCGTCACGACGGAGACGACGAGCCCCCGGACCATGATCTCGTAGAGCTCGGGGAGCCTCGGGTGCAGGATGATGATCAGCACGAAGTACAGAAGCCCTGCCAAGGCCAGGTTCGAGACCGGCGGGAACGGGAAGCCCGCGTAATAAAAGATATCGAGGAGACTCACGGCGGCGGTGATGGCGCAGGCCATGGTCACGTAGACCATCCGGGTGCGCTCCACCCCGGGCCCCCGCCCGCGGATGAACAGCAGCAGGGCCCCGAAGCAGTACAGGATCACCAGGATCAGGTAGGCCGGGAGCGCATCTTCGAACCAAGGCACGCGGACCAGCGGCGTGAAGAATGCGGCGGCCCAGAGCAGGCTTGCCACCGACGCGGCGGCAACCTCTTTTCGGGAGAGAAAGGACTTCCCACGCAGCATGCTGCGGGAGAATTCGAGCAGAAGCGGCGGAAGGGCGAGAAATCCCGCGAGGCTCATGACGCGCCAGAGAGGGTCCTCGAAGAGGCCGTTGAAGAAGGTGCCGCCCTTATGGAGGAAGAGGGCCAGGCACACGAGCGCAAAGGAGAGCTGGACGGCGTCCTTTTCCTTCTTGAGGAGCAGGGAGACGGCGATGGTGAGGCTCACCGCCGCCAGGATGAAGAGTTCCATAGGGAATCCCGGTCGGGGTTAACGAAAAAAGACCATCCCCGCGAACCCGCTCCGGTCAGGCCGCGGTATGGCCCCTGGACAACAACCCCGGTTCACGCATGATTCCGAGGGCTTGCTTTTTCGTAATCATACCGGCAACTGCCGGGCAAGTCAATAGCAGGGACGTTGTTGACTAATTAGACTAGCTCGGATGGACCTGGAACCGGATGAGTTAGTCTAATTAGTCAACAACGTCCCTGATCTGTTCGCTGCAGGCCTCAACCTTTCTTCGTAGGGCGACCTACTACTTCCGGGTGAGGGAAATCATACTTTACTTTTCCCGGGGCTGTGCCTATACACCTTTGATAAAAAAGATCTATTGACGTCCCCCTCTGCAAAAGGGGGTAGGTGAGGATCTTCCCACCGCAGGGGAAGCTGGGGGGCTCCCATGAAACTAACGAAACTGCAGAAATGGGGCATTGCGGCCGCGGTCGTGCCGGTCCTGCTTGTCATCGCGTTCTACGTGCACTCCTGGCTGCCTTATTACGAGGCGGACCCGCCCCCGGAAACCGGAGAGGTCCGTGACATCCCCTCTTCCCTGTTCGACCGGGCTCTCTCGGCTTATTACGAGCGGCAGACCGACGAGCCCATCGTCGCCATCATCCGCCAGGATATCATCGCCCAGTTCGGGGCCATCTCACCCGACGGGCAGTACCTCGCCATCGGGGGGAGCGTCATCCGCGACCTGTGCATCGCGAGCATCACGGAAAAGAGGGTCGTCCGGAAATTCGCCATCCGCTCGGGCAACGTAAATGCCATTGCCTACAGCCCCGACGGCCGGTACCTGGCCACGGGCAGGGGGTTCATGTCGCACATGCGCCACAGCAACTCCATCAACCTCTGGGATGCCCGGACGGGCAGGCTGATTCGGAATCTTCCTGGCCCTAAAGGTCCCGAGACACATCTGAATGACGTGACCTCCCTGGCCTTCAGCCCCGATGGCCGGACCTTGGCCGCCAGTTTTGAACCCCAACCCGACAAGGCAGACGAAGTCCATATCTTTGATGTGGAGAGCGGGAGGCGAATCCGCACAATGCATCCGTCAACATACACGTACACACTTTACTTCCTGAATGGAGGAAAGCACCTGGCTTATGAGGACGGCTATGAAAGGTCCTTCGTAGTGCATGACGTCGATACGGGTAATCAAGCCCGGCGCTTCAAGTTAGACGCCGCATACGCCCCCAGCCCGGACGGGCAAACTCTTGCGGCGGGCACAAGAGATAAGGAACTCAAGATCGTTGACATGAAGACCGGCAGGGAGCTGAGGACACTGGGCTCGGCGAGGGGCTACCACCGCAGGCTCGTCTACAGCCCCGACGGGCGGCATCTTGCCGCACTCAGTGACGACGGCCTCTTCATCTGGGACGTGGAGGCCGGTAAAGTCGTGCGGCAGCTCAGGGGATACCCCGACATCATGGGCCACTGGATGGGCTTCGATGCGGCGGGCAATCACTTCGCCGCCGTGTGCAACAAGTATGTCGTGGTGTGGGATTTCAGGAAACTTGTTTCGGCCGGACGCAAAAACTGACGGGGGAAGACCGATGTGGACGAGGGAAGCCTATGCGCTCTTCAGCGCCAACGCCTATGAAGGGCCATGGAGCCATGCGCTCAAGCACAATATCCCGGCCCCCTGGAAAAGGCTGCCCATCGACCCGCAGATCATTGACGATCCTTTTACGGGCCTGCGGTCTCACGTCTACCACAACTACGGGTTGAAGGAGGCGGTCATCGCCTTTGCCGGCACCCACCTTTTCGACAGGAGGGACTGGGAAGCGATCGAGGATATTGCCCTGGGTCGCCAGCCGAAACAAGTGCAGAGTGCGCGAGGCGTGTACAACAGAGTCATTGAATACCTGGAACAGACGGGCATCAAGGCACGGATTTCCTTCACGGGCCATTCCCTCGGAGGGGCGCTGGCGCAGTACATGGCCATTATCGTAAAAGGCTCCTCCGCCGAGACCTTCGGCGCGCCGGGCATCCTCGGCGCGCTGGAAGGATTGAGAGATTTTTACGAGCCGGGCTACTCCTATCCCGTGGTCAACCACGTCGCCTACGGCGATGTCATCGGGCACTACGGGCGCCACCTCGGGAAAGTGGAGCATCACATCTTTGACGCGACGGATCTCATGTTGCCCGTCCTGCCCCTGTACATTCGCGCGCAAGTCCTTTTTTCGATTGCACGCGGCAGCTACCATGCTCATACCATCGAGCGATATCTCGCCGGTTTCCGGCGCCATCAAGGACAGGTCTGCGTTCCCACAGGGTTTCAAACGTACCGAAACGGCAAGACCTATTATCAGGTAAAAATATTCAACGCGGCTGGCGTGGCAAAAAAAGAATACATCTGATCGGGTCATGCCGCTTCAATAGATCGTTGTTGTCCAGCCGCCGGACTTCCGTCCGCATCGATTTCTCACGCAGAGGTTCCCATCTGCCGGGTCAGTACCGGGTCCTTCATCCAGTCCGAAATCTATCTATGTGACGTAGACATTAATTAGACATTTCCTTCGTATTGTCCATCCCGCCCTGGCGGCCTATGCTCAGGCTGTGTTCCGTGCCAACCTTTTTTCCGTTCTCGGTTGTGCAGGATGCCTCTCAACCATCCATCCTGCACAATCGAAACAGGTTTGAAACGGCGCTGTCCGGCCTGCCTCAATCATTCGAGATGTACACCGGAGAGGTGCCGTGATCATTTTTTCATCAAGGGGTCATTCCAGTCGAAAGGAGGTGGAATGGAGATTTTCTCGATAAGCCATTGGTTCATGGTTTAAGTCTTTTATTATTTATTTGGTAATTGATCCTGTTCTGGCAC
>DIFQ01000024.1 GCA_002419215.1 Syntrophaceae bacterium UBA5744 | reverse complement strand
GTAACGCATTTTTGTTGCAATCAGGAAGTTATGAAGAGCGGAAGATCGGAGTGGATAGAAAAATTTTCTTGTCCGCTCTTCTTCACTTCTGCTCTTCCGCTCTTCGCGGACAGGACTCCCGCAGCCAAACGCAAGGCAATCATCGGGATGGCCCGACCGCCGAGCTCAAGGCTGCCTGGCGTCGAGGATCTCGCGGACCTTCGACAGCATGTCCTTGAGCTGGTAAGGCTTGCTCACAAAGCCCACGGGGTGGGGATTGAAGGCCTCCCGGACCTGCTCCTCCGCAGAGGCGCCCGTCGAAATGATGACCTTGATCCTGGGATTGATCTTCAGGAGTTCCTGGAAGCACTTCTGGCCGCCCATCCCGGGCATGATGAGATCGAGGATCACGAGGTCGATCCGGTCCTTTTCCTTGCTGTAGATCTCGATGGCCTTCTCTCCCCCGTCGGCCAGGATCGCCTCGTAGCCGTATTGCCGAAGCAGGTCCTGTCCGATGTCGAGGACGGTCTTCTCGTCGTCCACGAGCAGGATCCTCTCCTTGCCCCGGGGGGCTTCCTTCTGGACTTTCACCTCGGCCTTCTCCTGGCCGTCGCTCTTCAGAACGGGGAAATAGATGCGGAAGGTCGTTCCGCCGCCGGGCCGGCTGTCGACCTGGATGTAGCCGTTGTGATTCTGGACGATGCCGTAGACGATGGCCAGGCCAAGCCCCGTTCCCTTGCCGGCCTCCTTGGTCGTGTAGAAAGGCTCGAAGATGTGCTGCAGGGTTTCCTTGTCCATCCCGTGGCCCGTGTCCGCCACGGTGAGAAGGATGTATTCGCCGGGGGTCGCCCCGAGCATGGATGTCGTGTAGCCCCGGTCGAGGTAGACGTTTTCCGTCTGGAAGGTGAGGGTGCCGCCGTCGGCCATGGCGTCGCGCGCGTTCACGCCCAGGTTCATGAGGATCTGTTCGAGCTGCGCCGAGTCGGCGTTGACGACCTTCAGGCTGTCGGAGAGCTTCAGGTCGATCGTGATCATCCGCGGGATCGTCCGCTGGAGGATCTTGCAGACCTGCATGACCTCGTGGTTGAGATCCAGCGGTTTGAGCTTGCTTTCCATCTTGCGGCTGAAGATCAGGAGCTGCTTCGTCAACTCGCTGGCCTTCAGCGTGGAGCTCTGGATCACCTCGAGCTTTCCGAAGTCGGGGTCGCTGGAATCCTTGCGCATGAGCAGCAGCTGCGTGTAGCCCGAGATGGCCTGGAGCAGGTTGTTGAAGTCGTGGGCGATGCCGCCGGCCAGGGTCCCGATGGCTTCCATCTTCTGGGCGTGCAGGAGCTGGTTCTCCAGTTTCTTCTTCTGTTCCTCGGCCTGCTTGCGCTCGCGGATCTCCCGCTGGAGATCCTCGTTCGCGCGGCTCAGCTCCGCCGTCCGGATCTGGACCCGCTCTTCGAGCTCGTCGTGGGCGTGCTGGAGGGCCTCCTCGGCCTCGCGGCGCTGGTTGATGAGGAACTGGGTCATCATGCCGTAGGTGAAGATGAGAACCACGACCAGCAGGCGGGTCCAGAACTGGTCCGTCACCATGGAGTCGAAGATCCAGTAGATGAGGGCCATCGCCACGGCGATGATGAGCAGACCGTTCTGCTCGACCTGGTTCCGAAGCGTCACGTTTCTGCGGAAGTCCATCCTCATACTGAGTCTGCCTGTTCTCATGCCGGCGTCGATTCCTTTTCCTCTCCCGGGCCTGCTTCCGGGGCGGCCCGAATGGCAACCATCAGGGTCTGAAACCAATCCCCCTGCCCCCTTGCAGAGTTCTTTTGCAGTCCCTTGCAAGGAATTTGCCGCTTTTCCCCTTTTTACCCATTTATTTAGAGGAGATACGCATTCAAAATCGGGAAATCCGGTCACACTCTGTAGTCTTTTGCCGAAATTTTCAACAAAAATTTAGCAAAAACGGGGCATGGTTGGATGTGAACTGCGGCGGTTGGCGCCTCACGATGGGCGAAACGGCGGGGTGCCGGCGGAACTCCCTGTCCAGAAAGGCCCGAACCTCCCGCCTGCTCCACCCTTCGGGGTGGTCGAAATCGACGTAAAGGGAAAGGTCCCCCTCGGAGAAGGGGTGAGCGTTCAGGAAGGCCGCCTCGTCGGAGCCTGCGGGAAGATTGAAGATCGCCAGGTTGAGAAAATCGATCACCGCGGCGTGTCCTGCTGCAAACTCCAGGGTGCGCCGCGCCGCCGCGGGGTTCTCCACCGGGGTCCCGAAGAGAAGGTAGACATAGGTGCCGATGCCGGCCGCCTTCAGGGCCTTCAGGGCCCGCGAGGCCTCATCGACGCGGATTCCCTTATCGAGGGCATCGAGAACCCCCTGGTCGCCCGACTCGATACCGAGCTTCAGCATCACGCAGCCCGATGCCTTCAGGGCCCTGCAGAAATCGGCATCGGCGAGCCTGGGTGTCACACGGGTAAACCCATACCAGGGAGCCTCCGGGGGATGATCGGCCAGGTGCTCCAGCAGACGGGGGCTCATCGTGCTGTCGAGAAAGTGGATAAGCGACGGGCGGCTTGCCCCGATGAGCGCCTCCAGGTCCGCCCGGACCTGCTCCTCCGGGACGGGGCTGTAGCAGAACCCCTCGGCCTTCTCCGGGCAGAAGGTGCACCGGCGCCAATAACAGCCCCGGGATGCACTGTAGGGGAGGATGGGACCGGGAGCCAGGTAGTCCCCGGCGGGGAAATCGCCATAATTGGGACGGTGGAAACGCCCGCCGCTTTCCCCGATTCCGGCCAGCCCCAGGAGGGCATCCTCGCCCGGACCGGCGACACAGTGGTCGACAAGCCCCTGGAAGGGGTTGCGGCCTTCGCCCCCCGCAAGCCACGACGTCACGAGCCCGCCGCCCAGCACGATGACAATCCGGGGAAAACGCGCCCGGATGAAGCCGATCATGGCAAAGGCGCAGAGGGCCTGGCTCAGATAGTTCAGGGAGATGCCGGCGACGGCGGGATGGTTCTCTTCGACGAGCGCCGTAATCCTGCGGGCAAACCAGGGATGGAAGGGATTGGACTCATGTTCGCGGGCGGCCTCTAGCAAGTCCCCGGACTTGAGGGGGGAATACCGGGGGTCCTGGTAATCGGCCAGGCTGAGGGACAGGCCCGCCTGCCCACCTCGCCATGCCATGAGGCGATTCACGTCGTTGACGCAGCGCCGATACCGGTCCTGATTGCCGTAAAGTTCCGGGCTTCTCAGGCGCGCGAGATGATCCGGGAGGCTGCGCCGGGCCCGGCTTGTCCAGGTGTCGACTTTCCGGCCTGCTGCTTGCCCCGCCTCCCCGAGAAGACTCAACTGGCCCTCGAGGTTTGCGTCCAGGACGGTGCACCCGACGCCATGCTCCCTCAGGCAGCCGGCCAGCCTCGCAACCCCGCCCGGCGGCTCGCAGGCCTTGGCCATGGGGGGGTGGATGAGCAGGATGTGCTTGATGGTTCATCTCCTTCCATCAACGGGCTGACGTTCCCGGTCTCCTGCCTTCGCCAAGACGACGGGATGGGGTATCGGGTATCGGGTCTAGGGTATCGGGAAGGAATAAAATTTTATTGATAGAAATTCCCAGTACCTTCGAACCCTGTACCCTGTCGTTTATCCCCTAAAATATCGTTTGACAAGGCACAAATCGTGTGCACATTAATTTATATGTAATATTCTCCGGAGGAAATTTGAATGTTCGAAATCACACCCAAAGCGGAAGAGATGATGATCGCGTTCTTCAAGGAACGAAACGAGAAGGCTCTCGTCAGGATATTCCTCAACGAGGGTGGCTGATCCGGGCCCTCCCTGGGCATGGCTCTGGATGAGTCACAGGACGGCGATGAAGTTTTCACCCGGAACGGGCTGACTTTCATGATCGAGAAAGCGCTTTTGGAAAGCGTGAAACCCATCAAGGTCGATTTCGTTGAAACGCCCCGCGGGTCGGGGTACTCCATCGAATCGAGTCTTCAGAAAGCGGACGGCTGCGGCGGCTGTAGCGGTGAGTGCGGCTGATCGGAAAGGCGCTTGACTCAGAACAGAGAAGGGGAGCCCCGGGGCTCCCCTTCTCTGTTCTTACCCTTCCTCCTGCCCCCCCGCACGATCCTTTTCGATGGTGTCGATCTTTTCCTGAACATCCGACCATTGCTGGTACAGCGCGTCGAGGGCCGGCGCGATCTCGCGATGCTCGGAGGCCGCGGAGCGCGCCTGATTTGCATCCCCGTACGTCCGCGGGTCGGCAAGCATCGACTCCAGTTCCTCCTTGCGCTTCTCCATCTTCCCGATCCGGGCAAGCAGGCCCTCGAGTTCGTCCTTCAGCGGCTTGAGCTTCCGGTAGCGATCCTGGCGGCGCTCGGCCTCGCAGCGCTTGCGTTCCCGCTCGTCTTGATTCCCGCTCCGGTTCCCGGCGCCGGGGTCCGCGGCGTGTTTTCCTGTCGGCCCCGCAGCCTCTTTCTCGTGCCAGATCCGCAGGTAGTCGTCCACGGAACCCGGGTAGACGGTAAGACCCCGATCCTTTGCCACGAGCACCTTTGTGATGAGGCCGGCCAGGAAGTCGCGGTCGTGGGAGACGATGGCGAAGGTCCCGTCGAAATTCCGCAGGGCATCCTTCAAGACCGCCTTGGAGCGCAGGTCGAGGTGGTTCGTCGGCTCGTCGAGAATGAGGAAATTGGCCGGCACCAGGAGCATCCGCGCCAGTGCGAGCCGGCTCTTCTCCCCGCCGGAGAGAACGGAAACGCGCTTGAAGACGTCGTCGTCGGAAAAGAGGAAATGACCCAGCAGGGTCCTGAGGTTCGTCCCCGTGCCGAAGGCCGCCACCTCCTCGACGCTCTCGAGAACGGTTTTCGCGGGGTTGAGCGCATCGGCCTGGTTCTGGGCGTAATAGGAGGCGATGACCTGGTAGCCCTCGGTGCGGCGCCCGTCCTGGATCGGCTCGGTGCCCGCCAGGACCCTGGCCAGCGTCGACTTGCCGGCGCCATTCACGCCCAGCACGGCGATACGGTCCCCCCGCTCGATGGTGAGCGAGACCCCGTCGAGCACGGGGACATCCCCGTAGCGCTTGTCCACGCCCTCGAGCTGCAGGACGACCCTGCCCGACCGGGGTGGTGTTGGGAACCGGAAGGCGATCTCCTGCTCGTCCGTCTCGAGTTCGATGAGATCGATCTTCTCGAGGCGTTTGAGCCGGCTCTGGACCTGCCTGGCCTTCGTGCTCTTGGCGCGGAAGCGCTCGACGAAGCGCTCCGTCTCGCGGATCATCTTCTGCTGGTTCTCGAAGGCCGCCTCCAGGATTCCGCGCCGGGTCTCCTTCTCGCGCAGATAGTCGGAGTAGGTGCCCGAATACTCCGTCCCCCTCCCCTGGGAAATCTCGACGGTGCGCCGGACGAGATTGTCCAGGAAGCGCCTGTCGTGCGACACGAGCAGGATGGCCCCCGCGTAGGACTGCAGGTAGGCCTCGAGCCACTCGAGGGATTCGATGTCGAGGTGGTTCGTCGGCTCGTCGAGAAGCAGCACCGAGGGCTCTCTCAGCAGAAGCCTCGCCAGCTCGATCCGCATCTGCCAGCCGCTGCTGAATTCCCCCGAGGGGCGGTTCAGATCCCTCTCGCAGAAGCCGAGCCCGAAGAGGATTTCCTTCGCCCTGGCCTCGACCCGCCAGCCCTCGCCGTCCTCGATCCGGTGCTGGATGCGCCCCATTTCCGCAAGGATACTCTCGATCTCCGGGCCGGTTTCGCCGGCAGCCGCTCGGGTCTCGATCTCCACGGAGATCTCGTCGAAGCGCCTCTGTAGCTGCTGCAGATCCTCGAAAGCCTTCAGGGCCTCCTCGAGAAGCGTCCGGCCGGCGTGCCCGATGAGTTCCTGGGGCAGGTAGCCGACGGAGCTGAAGCTGGACTTGTGGATCGTGCCCCCGTCTGCCTCCACCTCGCCCGTGATGATCTTCATCAGCGTCGACTTTCCCGTCCCGTTGGACCCGACAACAGCGATCCGGTCGCGCTCGCCGATGAACAGGGAAAAGCCTTCGAAGAGGACCTTCGGGCCGTACTGCTTGGAGATGTTCTGGAGTGAAAGCATTCTCTGGTCTATTTCGTCTTTTCGTCTATTTCGTCTGTTTGGTCTTTCTAGTCTGTCCGGTCCGTTTCGTCAACCCGATTGATAGGCATTGTTTCCTTCTTTGGACGAAATAGACCAAAGCGACGAAAAGGACGAGATGGACGAAAAAAGGCGAGGACCACAATCCCCGCCTCTCGTTCGTTCTATGTCGCTCGCCTTTTTTCAGGCGTATTCCGTGTTCGCCGTCAGGGTCGCCAGGGCCCTCTCGCCGATGAGCAGCACCCGGGTGTGATTGAGCCTCGAAGCGAGCAGCCTCGTGAGCCCTTTCATGATTTCGAAGCCCATCTGGCAATCCTCGTCCATGAGGGCCTTCATCTTGCCGCCATCGAAGACGATCATCTTGGTCGGCTCGGCAATGAGAGCGCTCAGGGTGTGAAGATTGGGCTCCACGAAGGTGGACCATCCGAAGGCCTCCCGACGGGTCACCACGTCAATGATGACCTGCATGGGGGGCCGGGTGGGCCCCATGTCGCACTTCATTTCCAGGAAGACTTTCCCCTGCTGCACCAGGTATATCTGGCTCGAGGGGTCGCCTTCCTTGTACAGCAGGGCCCCGGTCGGATGGGCTTCTTCTTTCGCAATCGCTGCGAGCTTCTCGATCTGCGCGTCGTTCAATCCCTGGAAGACGTTACATTCCTTTAAAAATGCCGCTAATGCCATGGGACCCCACCTCCTTTTTCAGAATGAGCGAAGGAAACGGAATAAGATAAACAGTGATTCTTCTATATCAGCCTTTCGCTTTGAATTCTATCGGAAATTTCCGGGCGGGACGTGCGGCTTGAGGATGGAGACAAAAGAGGCGGCACGAATCCGCGCCGCCTCTTTCGGGGTCTTGTGCTTGTTTAAACCATTTCTACGTTCTTGGCCTTCGGGCCCCTGTCCGTCGTCTCGACCTCGAACTGGACCCGCTGCCCCTCCTGCAGACTCCTGAATCCAGCGGCCTTGATCGCCGTGTAATGGACGAAGAGATCGCCGCCCCCGTCCTGCTGAATGAAGCCAAACCCTTTTTTCTCGTTGAACCACTTGACGGTTCCCTGCGCCATCGTGCTCCCTCCTGGTTAAAAATTCTCGATGGCCGGGAGCAGACACTCTGACAGAAATACCGGAAACCGGCTGACAGACCCTCGATCAGCGGCCCCTATTCCCTCCAGAATGGTCCCCCCCTTAGACCACACGGCGCACCATATCGCCCCCCCGCAACGCCTGTCAAGCACATTTTACGGGTGCCGGGACACGGGCAGATTCTCAAAAAACCCCTGCCGTTGCGAGGTCTTCGGCTTTGTGCAATACTGTATCCGTCATGTTCCCCCTTCGTATGACAGAGCAGGGCCTTGCCTGCGAGGCCGGCGGCTTCCACATTGACCCCTGGGGTCCCGTGGAGCGCGCCGTCATCACCCACGCGCACGCCGATCACACCTGCAAGGGGTGCCGGCACTACCTGGCGTCCCGAGAAGGTCGCCACGTCCTCCGGACGCGCCTGGGAAACGAGGCCACAATCCAGCTGTTGGAGTACGGAGAGGCCATCGACCACAACGGCTATCGCCTGTCGCTGCACCCCGCCGGCCACATCCTGGGCTCGGCCCAGGTAAGGATCGAGCACCGGGGGCGCGTGACGGTCTTCAGCGGCGACTACAAGATCCAGCCCGACCCCACGTGCACGCCCTTCGAGCTTCTTCGATGCCACAGCTTCATCACCGAGTCGACCTTCGGGCTTCCCGTCTACCGCTGGGACGAACCGCAGCGAGTCTTCGAGGAGATCCGCGCCTGGTGGAGATCGAACCGGGAGGCGGGCCGCGCCAGCGTCATCCTGGCCTATGCGCTCGGCAAGGCGCAGAGTGTCCTCATGGGTCTCGATCCGTCCATGGGCCCCGTGTACACACACAGCCTCGTGGAGGAGATGAACCGGCGCTACCGGTTGAGCGGCGTGGGGCTTCCGAACACGCTCCCCGCCGAAAAGGCTGCCACAAAAAGCGATTTCAGCGGGGCACTCATCCTCGCGCCGCCTTCGGCCCGCGGCACGACCTGGCTGAGGCAGTTCGGCGAGTGCTCGACGGCGCTTGCCTCGGGGTGGATGCGCGTCCGCGGGATGAGAAACCGGCGGGGCGTCGATCGCGGCTTCGCTCTCTCGGACCACGCGGACTGGCCCGGCCTGATGGAAACGATCGCGGCAACGGGGGCCGACGAGGTTCATGTCACCCACGGTTTCGTCACCCCCGTCGTGCGCGTGCTCCGGGAGAAAGGAATCGACGCTCGGCCGCTGAAGGCAAAGTTTGCAGCCGACGACACGAGGGAAGACTGAGAAAGAATGGAATACTGGAATATTGGAATAATGGAGTAATGGGTAAAAAAAATCCCATTCCATGCCCCATCATTCCATCATTCCAATACTCCATTACTCCATTTTGTTATGAGACGCTTTACCGATTTATATTTCACCCTCGACGAGACGACGAAGACTTCGCACAAGATCGAGGTCTTGAAGCGCTACTTTGCCGAGGCGCCGCACGACGATGCGGCCTGGGCCCTCTGCTTTCTGATCGGCGAGAAGACCAGGCGCACCGTGCCGGCTGGACGGCTCAGGGAATGGGCCAGCTCGGCGGCAGGCATCCCGGAGTGGCTCTTCGACGAGTGCCGCGAGGCCGTGGGGGACCTGTCCGAGACCATCGCCCTGCTGCTTCCGACGACAGGGCGGCCGGAACCTCCGGGGCTGCGGGACTTGGTGGAGAAGTGTCTCCTGCCGCTGCGGGACGAAGGGGAAGAATCCCGCAGGGATTCCATCCTCGGCACCTGGAGGCAGATGGACGACAGGCAGCGCTTCGTCTGGAACAAGCTGCTCACGGGAGAGTTTCGCGCCGGCATCTCGCGTCAGGCAGTCGTCCGGGCACTCGGCGAACTCGCCGGCCTGGAAGGCACCGTCATCTCGCACCGGCTCGTGGGCGCCTGGGAGCCCACGGGAGAATTCTTCCGCCGGCTCCTCTCGCCGGACCGGGGGGACGCGGATGTGAGCCGCCCTTTCCCGTTTCACCTCTGCTGCCCGCTCGATGCTCTGCCCGAAACTCTCGGAGACAGGCGCCGGTGGTTCGCCGAGTGGATGTGGGACGGGATCCGGGCACAGGTCGTGAAACGCAAGGGAATGCCCTTCATCTGGTCCCGCGGCGGGGATCTGATCACCGGGGCCTTCCCGGAACTGACGGATGCAGCGACAAGCCTGCCGGACGGCACCGTGATCGACGGGGAGATCCTTCCCCGGAAAAACGGAAGCCCCCTGCCCTTCAGCCTGCTGCAGAAGCGGATCGGGCGCCGGCCCCCGACCCGGAAGGTGCTCGAGGAGATTCCCGTCATCTTCGTGGCCTTCGACCTCATCGAGTCACAGGGAAAGGACATCCGGACGGAACCCCTGCGAACGCGGCGGGACGAGTTGGAGAGGATTCTCGGGCAGCTCGGCTCCGGGGACCGGTTGCATCTGTCGGAGATCCTGGAAGACGAGAGCTGGGGAGATCTGACCGCAAGGCGTCGCGAGTGCCGCGCCGTGAGAGCCGGAGGGATCATCGTGAAAGACCGGGAATCCCCCTACGAGGCGGGCCGGCATCGGGGAAGCTGGTGGAAGTGGAAGATCGAGCCCTACACGGTAGACGCGGTTCTCATCTATGCCCAGCCGGGACACGGAAGCCATGAGCGGCTCTACAGCGACTACACCTTCGGCGTGTGGCGCCGGGGCGAACTCGTCCCCGTCGCAAAGGCCGGCTCCGGGCTTACCAATGATGAAATCGTGCGCATCGACGCCTTCGTCCGGCAAAACACCCTCGAGACATTCGGCCCCGTGCGGTCCGTGAGCCCCCGGCTTGTCTTCGAAATCGCCTTCGATGGAATCGAGACGTCTGCGCGACACAAATCGGGCCTGACCGTCCGCTCGCCCCGCATCGTGAAGCGGAAAGACAAGCCGCCCGAGGAGGCTGGCACTCTAGATGCATTAAAAACGCTTTTACGAAAGGCCGGGACCTGAACGTTGATCCCCCGGTCGCTCACCCGCGCGGGCAGCACATTGCCCTGCGGCAGGACCTGTCCAGAGCGCCCCCGAAGAAGGACCTGCGGCAACGTAACGGGCCTGATTCAGCATTTAATTGCATGATCAGGCAAAAAATACGAACAAAGTAGTATGAAGGGGAATTTACTTATAGATAATAATGCGTTACAAGCAATCTCCCGACAAGTGACCCTAAATTTCACCTTGCTTTTTTTCAGAATGCGGCGAAAATGAAGTGATTGGTCGAAATGAGTAAGCTCACAGCGAGCTACGGCAGAAATCATTGATAATAGAAGCGTTTCTTCTTGGATGGATGCGATGCCCAGGCGTGAACAGTCCGAAATCTACGATGTCAATTTCCTCAAGGGATTCATCAGAAGACGCAAGAAACTTTTTTTCGTGGTTTCTTCCGTCATCTTTGGAGCCTCTGTCCTTTTTGCCAGCTTCTTCGCAGCCAAGGTTTATGTATCCTCAGCCACCATCCTGGTTGAAGGGAAGTCGTCGGACGATGTTCGGAAGGGACTGACGGCTGGCCACATCGAGGAGCGGTTGCAGTCAATCACTCAGCAACTATTGAGCCGGGACAAGTTATTGGAAATCATCAGGCAATATGATCTTTACGATACAAAGGATCAGACAAGTGCCGAAAATGCGATCCGAACCATGAAGGAGAACATTCTCGTTCGGACCATCAAAGCCGACGATCTCGACAAGAGACCCTCTCTCGCTAGGCTCGTCACGGTTGCTTTCACACTCTCCTTTCAGGGAAAGGACCCTGAAACCGTTCAGAAAGTTGCAAGCAGGCTCGCCTCTCTTTACGTCGAAAAGAATGAGCAGGTCAAGGATCAGATGATCGCCCAGAAAACGGCGGTCCTGGAGCAAAAGCTTCAGCAGACGAAAGAAGAAGCGGATATACTGGGGACAAAACTCAGTGACTTCAAGAGGCAGAATGCGGGCGGACTGCCGGAGTCGATTCCGATGAATCTCGAGCAAATTTACAGATTAAACGCTCAACTCGACGAGGTGAACAATAAAATCAACGCCTTGGAGGACAGGGGCAGGAGCGCCGAAGGACCGTTCGGTGCATCCGGTGTCCAGGCTTCCGCCGGGAGCGGCCAAGCCGCCAGTGATCCCTGGGCGCGCCTCGCCCAGTTGAGGATGCAGCTGCAAAATCTCCGCGCGAGGTACTCGGAAAAGCATCCCGACGTGATCAAGACGAGAAGCGAAATCCAGCAGCTCGAGGGAATCCTCGGCGTCTCGGGTGAGCAGGGAAACAAGGCGGCCAGCAATGCCCGGGAATCGGAATTGAAAAAATATGTGAAGCAACGGGATGATATCCAGAAGAGGCTCGCCGAATTGACCCGAAGAAACCAGATGGGCCCCATGATCCAGACGGAACTGAACAGGCTCTCCGCCGATTACGACAACGCGATGAAGCAATACGCCGACGCCAGGATGAAGCTTTCCGAGACAAAAGCCATGAAGGAAATAGACGAGACGCTTCTGGGTGATCGTTTCATCATCATCGATCAGCCGATCGTGCCTCAAAAACCGGACAATCCGAGGCACGCGAAGATCCTCCTGGCAGGGATCTTCCTGTCGCTCTTCTGCGGCCTCTTTGCCTCCATTCTGGCGGAAAATCTCGACAACTCCATCAAGTCGGCGGATCATCTTCAGAGGATCACGAAGTTGCCCGTACTGACCATTGTCCCGCTCATGAAGAGCGATGAGGAGAAAGCAGCATCGGGCCACAAGCAGATGGTACGCATTTTGGAGGATCTAAAAAGGAGAGCGCAGCGCGTGGTCTCGAAGGGCCAAGGATCGTGATCCGGAAGGCGCCTCACGCCATGTCGCGTTGGCGGGAATGACTCCCCCGACGCAAGGATGGAACTCGTAATTCTGCGAACAGGATGGCACCGGATAAGCGGCAGGCAATCGATCCCGGTGCAGGTATGGAGAAAATGAGTAGATTAAAAAAGGCTCTTGAGAAAGCAAAGAAGGACAGGGGCGACAGCGCGGTCGACCTCGCCAACCGGATCGATCCGGCGCCTCCTCCCGGCGAGGGCGTCCTGTCGGTGGTCCCGCAGAGGGAGTACAGGCCCTTCAAGCCGGAATACAGCTGTACGCAGGTCGTTCCGTGCGACCCCGACGCCTTGAGGTCGAATCGGGTGGTTGCGGTTTGCACGGAAGACGAAGCGAACAAGATGAAAATCCTTCGCACCCAGATCATGAACCTGATCATGGAGCAGGGGAAAAATTCATTTCTGGTGACCAGCGCCAACCCGGGCGAAGGGAAGACCCTGACCTCGATCAACCTGGCCATCAGCTTTTCCCATCAGCTCAACAAGACCGTTCTCCTGGTCGACACCGACATCCGGAAGCCTACCCTGCACAAGTTTTTCGGATTGGGCGACAGGCCCGGGCTGTCGGATTATCTCATCGGCAAGGCCCGGATCCAGGATGTTCTGATCAACCCGGGGTTGGATCGATTCGTGATCCTGCCGGGAGGAAGGCCGCTGACCAATTCCACGGAACTGCTCGCTTCTCCCCGGATGACATTCCTCCTGAATGAAATGAAACAGCGGTATGATAACCGTTTCATTATCTTCGACAGCGCCCCCGTTCTGACGTCTGCCGACCCGATGGTCCTGTCCAATCACGTCGACGGAATCCTGATTGTCGTCGAGGCCGAGAAAACGAAACGCGAGGACGTCAAGAAGGTTCTTGAAGTCATGCGCGACAAACCCGTCATCGGAACGGTACTCAATAAACTCGTCGGCTAAGGGTCGCAGCAACATGTATGAATCGTTTTATGGATTGAGAGAGAAGCCTTTCAACCTGACCCCTGACCCGGACTATCTTTACATGAGCTCCGGGCATGAGAATGTCTATTCCCATCTGGAATATGCGATTCAGGAAAGCAAAGGGTTTGTCGTGGTTACCGGGGAAGTCGGCTCCGGCAAGACGACCCTGATCAACTATCTGCTCCGCAAGATCCCCCAGGCGATTCACGTGGGCATCATCAACAACACCTTCGTCCAGCCCCCTGAACTGCTGCGGATGATCTGCAATGAGTTTGACATCGAGATTGACGATGCGGAAAAGACTGTTTTGCTCACAAGGTTCTACAATTATCTCCTCGAGCAGTACACAAAAAGGGAACGCGTGATCCTGATCATCGATGAAGCGCAAAATCTTCCGGAACGATCCCTGGAAGAGATCCGGATGCTCTCCAACCTCGAGTCCGAAAAGCACCACCTGATCCAAATGATCCTCGTGGGGCAGCCCCAGCTGAAGGAAAAGCTTCACCAAAAACGCCTCGAGCAGTTTGTCCAGCGGGTTACCGTTTACTGCCACCTGGGCGCCCTGGACAGAGAGGAGGTCCAAAACTACATCCATCACCGGCTCGGGGTCGCAGGTGCCGAGAATCTCGACGTCTTCGACCCGGAGGCCCTCGAGGCGATCTACAAGCACTCCCTGGGCATCCCCAGGCTGATCAATACGCTATGCGATGCCGCCTTCGTTTACGGATATGCCGATGATGTAAAGGTGATCGGCCGGGAGTTGATCGATGCCGTTTCCCAGGCCAGAAATCTGGCCCCGGGAGGGAACGGGCAGGATGCCTTTTCCGATGAAGAGGAGAAGCAGGGGAACCCGGCGTCGGCCCCCGCTTTGCGTCTTCTGGAGGAAATGCAAAAACGGATGCGCACGCTGGAGGAGAGACTGGCTTCGCAGGAAAACGAGACCCGGAACATGACGCGGGAGCTGCAGGCCCGGAACGGAAACCGGGAAGACCTGGAAAAGGTTTTCACCAAGTTCTTCCGGGAGATGAAAAAGAGCTACGACAGCCGGGCGAAGCTGGCAGCCAAGGTCGAACACTTACAGAAGCAACTCGCGGAGAAAGAGAAATCTCTGAGTCGGCTCTCCTCCTCGCCGCCGGTTCTCCCGGAGAAAAGGGAAGAGGGCTGAACCCCTTCTCCCCGGATTCAGCCCTCTTCCTTTCCCGTGAAAACCGTCTTACGAGTTCACGTCGAAGCGACGCCGCGCCCCAACGGCCTGATGAAGGAATCAACGGGATCAGACCCGTTCATGGTTGATCACGAACGAGGCGGGATATCGATCCCGCCCCTTCTGCGAACGCACCTCCCCCATGTCCCGGGGGTTCAATCTTTCCTCATCGTCGCCAGGATCGTCTCCCTGAAACCAGCCGCCAGAATCATGTAGATTCCTGTCAATTCGAAAATCCAATTCATCCTCACACCCACGAGCCGAAAGTCGAGCACTTCTTCAACGTGATGAAACGAAGTGGCCCGGATGATGATAAAACCGAGAAGGAAAAAGAGCCCGCTGAAGGCAAGCAGGAAACGCTTCAATACATCCCGAAATTTCACAGTGAGCCACACGAAAGCGGTTATGGACGCGGTTGCAAAGATCACGATAAACGAAAACTGCACGGCTCGCCGTTGATCCATCCATCCCTGAGCCCTGGCAATCTGCCTTCCAATTTCCGTCAACAGGGACTGCAGGTCCAGCTGCTTGTTGATCCCGAGCAGGATCATGATCATCCCGATTCCAAGCCAAAAGGAAAATGATTTCCTGTCGTCGCTCCTGTCCCGGTAAGCAAGGGACAAGGCCATCAGTGCGCACAGGAAATAGGACGCCACCGTGAACCACCCCATGAAGGTGGGGTCGCCGATTCCCGGTTGCCACCGCCCCATCAGATATTCAAACGACCAGGTCGATGATGATTCGTTCATCTGTGCCCACCCCTGAACATGCTCAGCCCGGGCCCGCCGACCGGGACATCCCCGTGATGCCGATCAGATCCTCCCCCCGCATTACCCCTGGATCGGCAACGGGATCTCCTGCATCCGCGGTTTCGAATACCCCGGGGGAATCGACGAATGGGTTCGGGCCGGATACAGGTCTATTCCGATTTCCGAGCCGGTCCCTGAATGGAAACTGAACCGCGGTAGGGCTTTATGTATTCGTCAAGAGCCGACTCGATTCCCTCCGGTGATTTCTTCCACCATCGGGAAGCCAAGAGCTCATGGATCGTTTCCTTGGAAAACCGGTATTTGATGATGCGGGCCGGGTTCCCGAATACGACGGCGTACGGCGGTATGTCCTTATTGACGACGGACCCCGCGCCGACGACAGCCCCGGTGCCAATCGACCGGACGCTGGGCAGTATGATGGCATTATGCCCGATCCAGACATCATGCCCGATCTCCAGGGGCACAAAGCGAATCGGATCGGTTTTGGACATTCCCAGGACGGGATTGAAGAACAGGGCGTGTGTACTTTTAAATTCCAGGGGATGATTCCGGTTCATCACGCGCATCGGACTGGCCACCGAGCAATACCTGCCTATCGACGTGTACTTGTCAACCGCCCCGGGGACAAAGCAACCCCCGTGGGTGTACATCCCCACGCTGACTTTGTGGTGATCCCGGAATATTCTGCGAAGGGTCCCTGAATACAATTCGCCCTTTTCAAGCTTGAGCACCGCGTTCAGGATGATGCGCCGAAAGCGGTTGCGCGAGGTGGCTCCGTATAAGCGGTACAGGATCCGATTGATCGCGACGTGCCGTGCATCAGCCAGGTCGAGAGCGGCCCAATCGCGGAGATCATCTGCCGCGTACCCATCCGCTGAAACGCGATTCGCCATCGAGAGACCCTCGGTCGGGGTATGCCCGGCGCCAGCGGCAGGATCGTTTTTTTCAAAGGCGGTCATTCCTGCATCAGCCTCTTCTTGTCGATTTTTCCATTCGGTGTCCTTGGAAGTTCATCGATGAATTGAACATACTTGGGAACGGCAAAAGGCTCCAGATTGCAAGCGCAGTATTTCCGGATGTCTTTCTCATCGGTCCCTGCCGCCGGATCCACACTGACAAATGCCTTGATGGATTGGCCTTCGATTCCGTCAGGAATCCCGATGACAGCCGCTTCCCTGATGCCGTGTATCTCGTGGAGAATGTTTTCCACCTCCTTGGCACTGATGCGTTCCCCTCTGCACTTGATCATGTCATCTTTCCTGCCGAGGAAGTACAGGAATCCCTCTGAATCTTTTCGGAAATAATCGCCGGAGTAAAGAACCATTTCCCCCGGATAACGGCCCGGCCTGTAATACTTCGCCGTAAGCTCCGGGGCGTTCCAGTACCCCCTCATCACATTCGCCCCCCTGATGACCAGTTCCCCGGTCTCGTCCGGCCCGACTTTCCTGCCCGACTCATCCTCGATCCACACCTCGCAATTCGGAATGGCCTTCCCGACGGAGGACGGTTTCCTGTCCACCTCCTCGGGAGGAAGATAGCAGACCCTCTTGCATTCCGTCAGGCCGAACATGGAATAGAGCTGCACGTCAGGAAAGAGGGTGCGGAATCTGCGAATGTGCTCCACCGGCAGTGCGGCTCCCGTGTTGGTCACATATCGGAGGCTGCTGAAATCGTACTTATTCAGGTCCTGCCTGTTCAGCATCATTGCGAGAATCGTGGGAACGAGCGGAAATCCCGTGACTCGTTCTTCCTCCACCCGCTTCAGGATGGTGTGAATATAGGCAAATGATTTTTCCAGGACCACCGTACCGCCGAACAGGAAGGCCATGATCACCTGGTAAAGGCCGTAATCAAACGAAAGGGGCAGCACGTTCAGGACGATGTCGCTCTCCCTGTTTTGCAGGTACTGGGTGATGCTTTTCGCAGCGGAGATCATGTTGTGATGGGACGACATGACCCCCTTGGGCTCTCCCGTCGATCCGGAGGTGTAGATAAGCGCGGCCAGATCCTGATCAATCACCCCGCGGCTGCCGGCCGCCGTCTCACCCTCTTTGCCGGGACCCTCGGAAGCACTCACGGAACCGATGCTGTCCCAGAGATGGGATATCGGGATCAGCCTGGCGGGTATCGAGGCGCTTGCCCCCTTCCAGAGGATGGCCCGAACTCCAGCTGCATTCTCCAGAGCTTCGGAGACGGCCGCGGACTTGCTGACCGACGTGATCAATGCACTCGCTCCGCAATCCTGAAGAATGTAGGAAAGCTTCTTCGGTTTCATCATTCCGTTGAGATGGACGAAGATCCCTCCCGCCTTCATGATCCCGATCATGGAGACCGCGACTTCGGCTTCGTTGTCCATGTAGACGACCACTCGATCCTGTTTTTGGACACCCAGGCCTGTCAATGCCTCTGACAGGGCATCGCTCTGCATCCTGACGTCTTTGTACGTCCAGCGTCGGTCTCGACAGACAATCGCCTCCTTGTTCGGATTCCGGGAGGCCGAAATCTCGAAATACTCGTGGAGCAGGACTGGAAATCTCATCCCGTTTACCCTCACAATGCAGTCATTCCCATATCAGGGGAACAACCCGGGTTTGACGCTCCGGACAGGCGGCTACGCATGGGCGCGGGCGCAGCCCTCCTGATTCCGCGTCCGGTAATCATAAAGGACATCGGGCCTCTTGACTGCGACGCGATCCCGAGCAAACCGGGCAACGAATTGATCGTGGATGATCTGGGTCGACAGGATGCCGGCGAGGGCCATGTTGTCCACCTCGCTGGCATTTGCCTGCTTTCTGATCTTCGCCTCGAGAAGGCGCACCTTCTTCACGTTGAACAGCCCGGAATTTTTCAGACAATCGGCGGACAGATATTCGCTGAGACGCGGATAGCTCCGGGGGTGAAAGAGACTCTGGCTGATCGGAGCCCGGTAAGGGTGCTTGTCGCGTTTCAGGATTTCGGCCGGCACCGGCTCTGAAAAAGTCTTTTTCAGGATGTATTTCTCCTTCAGTCCGAAAATCTTCAGTTCCGGTGGAACCCGGCTCATGAACTCGATCAGCCTGAAGTCCAGGAACGGCAGGCGTATCTCCACGGAGTGGCCCATGGCGACGCGGTCCCCCTGGGACGAAAGGAGGTAATTACTCATGAATGTGACCATCTCGATATACTGCGCTTTCGACAGAGAATCCCAGGAGTCGAAAGCAGGGGGGAGGGACTGTCTGATTCTTTCTAGGAAACCCTCGAAATCGAAAGCTGCCCTGACTTCCTCCGACAGAAATCCCCGGGTTCGCCCCGTGTTGTGCCATCGTATCATGTGTGAGGAGAGGGGGTCGCCCAGTTTGTCCAGATTGGCGGCAAAGAAGGACTGCTGCATGGCACCGGCCCGGGAGTCCTTGAATATGTAGGGATAGAGCTTCCGGAAGACCATCAGCCGCAGCGGGGACTCCGGCTGGCGTGCCAGGAAATGACGTGCTTTGGCTTCCCGAAAGATGTTGTAGCCCCCGAAGATCTCATCAGCCCCCTCCCCCGTGAGCACGACCTTGATCCCGTTGTTCCGGACGGCACCCGAGAGGAGGTACATCGGCACCGGCGAGGTTCTCAGCAGCGGTCTTTCACAATGCCACAGGACCTCCGGGAATGCAGTTCCGATTTCCTCGTTGGTGGCTTCGATTTCCGTGTGATCGACGTTGAGGCGGGACACGATCAGCTTCTGGTGTTCGCCCTCGTCGAAACGCTCCTCCTGAAACCGGATCCCGAAGGTCCGTACCGCACGGTTGAAATGTTTCACCACCAGGGCGGCAATGATGGACGAATCCAGACCTCCGCTGACGTAGCAGCCCACCGGCACGTCGGCCCTCATCCTGATTCTTGTGGCGTCGAAGAGCAGTCCATGGATGCGCTCACGAATTCGACCGGCCGGCATGTCGAGTTTCTCATCAGGCCCCGCAAAGGGGATATCCCAGTATTTCCGGGTCGAGACCTGCCCGTTCACAACCGTCATGTAGTGTCCCGGCGGAAGTTCTCGGATTCCCTCGAAAACCGTATCGCCGGCCAGGGTCGTCCAGAGGGTGAATACCTGGTTGACGGCCTCAGGGTCGATCGCCCGGGGGACAGAACGATCCTGGAAGATGGATTTGATCTCAGAGGCAAAGATCAGATGATTGCGCTGGATCGTATAGTGAAGGGGTCGGATCCCGACGCGGTCACGGGCAAGGAACAGCTCCTTGGCTTTCGAGTTCCATATGGCGAAGGCAAACTGCCCGTTCATCCTGTCCAGACAGCAAGGCCCGTGCTCTTCGTAAAGGTGGACAATCACCTCCGTGTCGGTCGACGTATAGAAAGTGTGCCCCTTCCGGAGCAGTTCATCCCTCAATTCGAGATAATTGAATATCTCGCCGTTGTATACGATCCAAAGGGTCTTGTCCTCATTGTGAATGGGCTGTGCGCCTTTGGCCAGATCGATGATGCTGAGGCGGGCATGCCCCAGACCCACCCAGTCGTCGATATAGACACCCATCTCATCGGGACCCCGGTGTCGAATGATGTCCGTCATCTTTTCGATGAGTTCGAGGGAAATGCCGCCGGGTGTTCCCAGGCACAAATGACCGGCAATACCGCACATGAATGACTGATCCTGTTTGCGAAGAAATGTATGATCGTGAAAATCCCGGCAATGCAGGGGGGATGATCTCAGCCGCTCTACCGATGTGCCGCGACTTTCCTGTCCCGCTGCCCGTTCTTGCTTGCCAGGAATGCGGCAAGATTCTTCAGGCTGTCGAGGTTCTCGGGGACGATCTCGTCATCTTCGACGTGAATGCCGAAGGTCTCCTCGATAAACGTGATGACTTCCAGGATTCCCGTGGAGTCGATGACTCCGCTCTCCAGGAACGAAGTCTCCTCCCCGAGCCAAGCCGCATCCTCTCCAAAAAGAAAATTCTCAACGATAAATGCCCTGATTGCTCCGATATAATCCATCATCAATCCTCTCGCCCTTTTTTCAACTCCACCATGAAACCCTGCGCCCTCATCACGATGTCCCCGTACCGGGCGCCCTTCCACAACCGCTCGATCATTAAATGTTTTTTCCATCCGCCGGTCCAGGCCGTCCCCAGGGATCCCCATGCGGCATGAGGAAGCCTTCTCCGCGAAGGTTTCTGCCGTGAACCGGCTGCCGGCGCTCGCGTTGAATCTCCCTTCGGGAGAATTCCATCACGGGGGTGAGAATGCCCGCACGGCTCCGCACAGGAAAGAGCCCGAACTCAATGCGAGCCTGCAGTCCGGCGTGATTCGACAAACCGGGTTACCGCCCTGTTCAGAAAGGGAACGAACTCCCGTGTGGCAATCGAGTTCCCTTCGGCACTCGGATGGCTGTCGGCGCCCCCCCGGGTCGGGTAGAGTGCATGGTTTGACTCCCCCTTCCCCGTGAGCAGATCGTAGTCGTCGAACACCACCACATTCTTTCCTTCATATCCTGCCAAGCAGCCCTTTTCAGCATCCTTCAGCCAGTTGTTGAACCTCCGGGCTCTCTCAGCCATTGCCTCGGCGCGATCCTCCGATCCCGGGACCTTTTTGATCCATTGCTTCGCCCCGCCCGGCTCCGCAGGAGGCGGTGCGATTACGCAGACGAACAGGATTTCCGGGTGCCTCTTGAAATAACCACAGAGAGCGGGCTGTCTTCATGCACCCGTTCCCAGCTTGTCCTTCACGAACGAGATGGTCTTTTCGTCCGGCTCTTTCATGAGCTTCTTCAGTCCCTGTTCCCTTGTCATGTAGCCGCACCTGACATGAGAGGCGATCTCCATTGCGTAGGGATGGAAACCCCACTCGTTCATGTGCACCTGGATGGCAAAGGAATTGAGCAGACAGTTGGTGGAATTGCTGTCCGTATCTTCCGGACTGACCCATCCCAGCTCCTTGATCTCCTCCAATATTTTCTCTTCGCCATAATCGAAAAACGCCAGGGGATGGACGTTGTAGAGAGCAGGGGCGGCCTTCTCCAACACTGTCCGCTCAAGCATCCGGTAGTGCCGCTCCTGCAGCAGGAATGCGCGGAGATTCTCGCCGAGTTCGCCGTAAAACAATTTTTTCAGAAATGCCTGCTGTTGCCGGATCATGGATACATTCATGGCCAGCACGGACGATGGGATCGGGGCCTGTCCCGGCGACCAGCCGTACGCAATGAAGGGTACCCCCATTTCGATTGCCGTCTTGGTGAAATGGGCCTTGGCAAGATGCATGCAGGTGTTGCAGATCGAAGTGGCCCGTTCCAGGGCCTTTACCGGATAGAGCTTCGACCTGGCTGAGTAAATGAATGCCCTCGACAGCGTGCTGAAAGAGGGGGATACCATCAGGTGGTCGACGCGAAGCGAGGTCACGACCTGCCTGATATTCCTTATGGCCCGTTCGGACAGAAAACCGTTGTCGAAGGTCACCGCCAGGACACCGAGCCCCAGCCCCTTCGTCAGAAGCTTCAAGGTGTAGGTGCTGTCCTTGCCGCCGCTGAAGGCCATGAGGGCATCGTAGTAGGAGCCGTTCCTGTTCCGGTCGATAAGATCTTGAAATTTCTTGAGATATTTCTCTTTTCCCTGACGGGTTTCATCCGCCGTCTTTGCGGCGCGGCAATATTGGCACACTCCCCCTTCATCGAACCGGATCCCGGGAAAGGTTTCCGGCAACACGCATAATTTGCAGACCTTTAAAAAGCTTTTCATCATGGTTGCCTCGGCTCACTTATAAACGACAGATGGATTTGTCAACCCTTATCAGCATGACATGCAAAAAACGATGCACCGGGGCATCGCGGCAGGGCCGACAGTCGATCGTTTCTACGGTGGACGACGATGGATATCGCCCCGCAGGTGTCATCCCCGCAGGTTCCCCCCGCATGGCCCGGGGCGGGAAACCTGGTGGGGTCAGCGGGAGGTCAGCGCCTTCATAAAGGCCAGTTTCCCGTATCCCCTGATCCAGGAGATGGCGCACAGGATGATCCCGACCGACAGGACGACCCTGTCGTCCTGAAAGACGGAATCGAGAAAAACTCCCGGAAGGATGACGATCAGGGACAGCTTCATGCCGGTGAGGAATGCCCGTGCGTATTCATGGAACTCCAGGTTGAGGGCCTTGCGCAGATAGATCAACTGGATCGACAGGCAGCACAGCATGGTGCACAAAGTGGCCATGGCCGCCCCCGGAAGACCCAGGATCACGGTGGCCGGATAAATGATGACCAGAAACAGGGCGGTTCGAACGAACGCGGCAATCCTCTGCAGATCCGGACGGCCCATCGCAATGAACAGGGTCATGGCAACAGAGGAGCAGATCAAGACAAGGGCGTTCATGGACAGGACCCCGAAGGGCAGCGCGACAATCGCAAACGGCGATCCGTACAGGACGGTCAGGATATTCTTCGACAGCACGATCATCAACGCAACGACGGGCATCCCGAAGGTCATGATGATCTCGATGGCCGATATCAGGACATTCTTCATGTCCTCCTCGTTTTTTTTCAATTGCGCCGTCGCCGACAGGAGGACGGGATTCACGATCTTCGCGATCAGCATGGTCGGCACTTCCGACAGACCTTTTGCCAGCGCATAGAATCCGAGGAGTTCCATGGACAATACCCGGCCGATCACGAACGTGTCCGCCTGGGCATAGAGGAGCATCAGGATGGGAAGGCCGAAGATCCGCCTCGAAAACTTCAGCACTTCGCGAAAATAATAGGAATCGATGTTCAGCGAGAGTCTCTGCGGACAGATCAGCTGCGACGCGATACACCGGATGCTGCTTTCCGTCACGTAGCCGATAATCAGCGCCCAGACATTCTGAACATGAAAAGCCGAGACGATAGCGGTCGTGATCCCCACGAAGGCGGAACCTTGCGTGATGACCGCCCACTTCCTGTAATTCAGCTCCTTTTCAAGCAGAGTGAGTCTGGGGCTTACGGCTCCCTCGATCGGGATAACCAGAAACCCGACGCGGAGAACCTCGGTGGATTCCGGCCTGTTAAAGAACTCACCGATGAACGGCGCAGCGGTATAGGCGACCGCGTACAGGAAAAGGCTGCGAGTGATGGCCAGCAGATAGATGATCCGAAGAAACGCGTCATCCGCCCCTTTTTCATGCTGAATGACGTTCTGCTTCAGCCCGACTTCCGAGAATGCCTCGATGACGGCCACAGAAGCCGTGACGGCCGCCATGATCCCGAAGGCATCGGGAGCCAGGATCCGGACCAGGATGATATTCCGGATCAGTCGAAACAGTTGCTCCATGCCGCTCGCGGCCGCAAGGACACCGATGCTCTTCACGGAGCGACCCAGCAGCGTATCGGATGACAGGATGGAACGGAGGATCGCCGTGAGGTTCATTCAGGGAAAGGGCCTCTTTGCCGGGGATCGCCGGATACGTCCGGGATCGGATTTTTATGCCATAACCCCCGGACAAGCAGGCGCTTGACCGTTCCGAGGATGCTCCTCAGTTTCACCTCCAAGACGGTGTCGCGCCAGCTCCTGTCGAGCTCGAATCCGGTAAATCGGGGGATGGGCACCCGAAGGGCTTTCATGGCCAGCAGCCGGCCGAAGATCTCCGAGCGTCTCTTCACAAGTCCCTGGGCGGCGACGACCTGCGCGGCGCTGGAAGAAGCCAGCTCGAGATAGCCGGCCTTCGCGGCCTTTCGAATCGTTTCTCTCCCCCTCCGGGTGCGGACGATCACGAGGGATCGGCCCCGGTCTTTCTCGCCGGGATACCGGTGCCACGCATCCCCGCAGGAGATATCGGCCAATTCCCCCAGGCCGTCGGGACACAAGTGGCACCGAAAGGATTTTCGATATCTCTCCAGAACGCCCCAGGATTCCTCATAGGTCAGTGTCTTTTCCCGCCCATCGCTTCCGTACCGAACCGTAAAGGCTCCGGGCCATCCGTTGCCGCGATATCGGATGTGACGGACCTCTTCAAGCGGAATCGCCAGTCGTTTCACGAGATCCAGGGTTCCCTGCGTGCAGGGCGTGCCGGCACAAAAGAAGGTCAGCACAAGCCCGAGTTTTTCATCCAGTGCGGGCCGCTTTCGGCGCAAAAGGGAAACGGCGGCCGCGTCGCACGGTTTTCCGATAAACACGCAGGGCTTTTCGCTCTGTTCGATCGAGGCGAGACCGTCGCAGGGGGAAGCCGGGGCATAACGGGATCCGCAATGACTCAGGATGTCTTGTCTGTGCCTGCTGACGACCGTTTGGTTTGCCCAGGGCTTTGCGGGATGCATCCCCGTATGGAGAACGAGGGACATGCCTTCTTTTTCAAGGCAGTATGTCGCCAGCGCAGACACTACGCCTCCCGACGAGGCCTGGTGCCGAAGTTCCTCGTCCCTCGCGAACCCCTCCCAGACTTCGAGGGACGATCCAACCAGCGGATCCTGGTCACAGGAACCCTTGTTTCCATTTGCCCCGGATAAGGCATCGACGGAATAGCCGGGACAGATGGCCAGGCATTCGTTGCAATTCAAGCAGATATCGTTTTTGAACCGGGGTCTGATTCCCAACGATTGGATGTCCGTGAGGCGAACGGCCCCTTGGGTGCAAAAATAAAAACAAGCTCCGCAACCGACACAGAGCCCCCAGTCTACGACATCTTGGATTCTATGAATCGTTCCCATCAGGTGTAAACGACGCTCTTTCCCCGTGCCTCTCACCCCCGGGGACGGAATCGCGGCGGCGGCGCGTCCCGCAGGAGGTCCAAGCCCCGCGGGCAGGCCCCATCCGGCAATGGCATCGCCGGTTCACATGAGCAGCACCCGCAGGGTATGGGTTTCTACAAGGAGGCTGGACGAACTACGGTTTATGCATTGCCTTGCGCATGTACGTTTCTCTCAGCATGTTCCGATCCACTTTGCCCGTTGAGGTCGTCGGGAGAGCATCGCAGATAATGAATTCTTCCGGGATCATGTACCGCGGCAAGACGTTCCCGCAGAATGCGGACAGGTCATTCATTTTTATTTCGCCTCCGGCCACCGGGCAAATGTAAACAATAATTCGATTTCCTATCGCTTCATCCGGGATGGCTACCACGGCGACCTGCTTGACCGATTCATGATTCTGGATCACGTTTTCAATTTCCGGTATCTCGATGCGATACCCCTTGCTCTTGATCATGTGATCCTTACGGCCGACAAAAGAATAGTTCCCATCGGCTCCCATTTTCACGATGTCGCCGGTCCTGTATACCCTGGAGTGGATTTGGGATCGACGCGGATCGGCGGGAAACTTTTCCAGCGTCATCCTATCCTCGCCCCAATAGCCGATGGCAACCGTAGAACTTTTTACATACAGTTCCCCTTCCTCGTCGGGTTCCGACACAACGCGATCCCCGTCCATCGCGAAGACCTCGAAGTTCGGAAACGGCTTTCCGATGGGGATGGGTTTCGTATCATCGATTTGCGCATTATCGACCCTGAAGCACATGGACGAGTTTGCTTCTGTCTGACCGTAGATATTGTAAAACGTTGCCTCGGGCATGCTCTCCTGAAGGATCCGCAAATATTTCACGGGGAGAATGTCGCCGGAAAAATGCACGATCCGCATGTTGTCGAGGCCCTTCTTGTCAATTTTTCCCTTGTCGGCAAGGAGAATCAGCACCGACGAGACGGAGTTCCAAATGGATACTTTTTTCTCGCGGATATACTCGACCAGCCTTACGGGAAACGCCGACAGATAATCGGGAACGATCACGATACTGGCCCCCCGTTTGATTGCCACAAAAATATCGAATACAGACAAATCAAAATGCAGTGGGGCATGATTGGCAAAACGATCCCTTTCGCCGATTTCGAAATAAGCGCTTGCCGTGTTGATGAAGGTAAGGGCATTCAGATGTGACAAAACAACACCCTTCGGCATTCCGGTCGACCCCGATGTATGGAGAATATAGGCGGGATTTGTGTCGGACATGTTCGGAGAATGATAATCATGCGGAGAACGATTCATGATGTCGTCCCAGTGGATGACGTCTATCGGGGAACCGATTTCCTCGTTCTCTTTTTGCGGCTTCGTAAGAATGATTTTTTGCAAAGGCAGATCGTCGATGCCCGTCATGATCCGCTTTGCCTGCTGGCCTGTGGTAATCAAATATCGAAGATCGCAACGATAAATGATCTGTCTTGCGCGCTGAACGGGAACACTCGGATCGATCGGCACGTAAGCGGCCCCCGTCTTCAATATGGCAAATAAGGCAACCACGGACTCCATGGATTTCGGTTGCATGATGCCGACACGATCCCCGACAGCAACCCCGCAATTGGATAAAAATGCGGCCAGTCGGTCGCTCTGGCTGTGCAAATCGGCATAGGTCAAAATCCGATCCATGAAGACAACAGCCTGCCGCTCCGGATATCGGGACGCGCTGTTGACCAAGAGGTGGTGAAGCAGAAATTCGGCGACCATGTTTCCTTCAACTCCTGTTCTAGAGTCCCAGCCAGCTCGCAATGGTGTTTCTCTGAATTTCCGACGTTCCCGAATAGATTTTCCCGGCTACCGCGTCGCGAAGGTACTTCTCGATCTCGAATTCCGCCATATAGCCATACCCCCCATGGATTTGTATGGCATCGAGACTCGATTGCACAAAGCTCTCGCTCAAATAAAGCTTCGCAATCGCGGATTCCAACGGTGCACGCTTTCCCTGGCTTTTCATCCAGGCGACCTTGTAGAGAATGAGCTTCGACAACTCAATCCTTACTTTCATGTCGGCAATCATGCTCGATACGGCTTGGAATTTTCCGATCGCCGAGCCAAACTGCTCACGCTGCTTCGCGTATTTCACGCACGCTTCCAGCTGTGCCTCCATGGCGCCCAGGTGCGTTGCGAACAGACAGCTGCGCTCCCATTCCATTTCTGAGTGAAAAAGGGCGCTGCCGCCCCCTTCTCTCCCGAGCCGGTTCTCGGCCGGCACTTCGCAATCGGCAAGGACAACCTCTCCCGTGGGGGCTGTCCTTAATCCCATCTTTTCAAAGGGTTTCCCAACGGAGAATCCGGGAGTCTCTTTTTCGACAATGAACGCCGTAATCCCGGCGAATCCCTTCTGGGTTCCGCTCCGTGCAAAGACAATCAGGAGATCGGCGATGGGGGCATTGGAAATGAATATCTTCGTTCCGTTCAGGATGTACCGATCCCCTTGGCGGACAGCCGTTGTTCGGATACTGAACGCATCGGAACCCGCATTCGGTTCCGTCATGGCATGCCCCCCGATCATTTTGCCTTTACACATCAGCGGCAGATATTTCTTCTTTTGCTCTTCCGTCCCGAAATGAAGAATAGGGATGATGCAGGTCCACACATGTGAATTGATTGCAAAGAGAAGCCCGCTGTCTTTGCACGCATAACCAAGACCTTCCATGGTCAAGACACACGTGAAGATGTCCATCCCCAGTCCCCCGTATTCTTTCGGCACGGGCAGGGCAAGCAACCCGAAATCCGCGCATTTGTCCCATCCCTCCCGAAAGAATTCCCCTTTCTTCTCTCGCTCGACGGAATGGGCACACAATTCTTTTTTGGCAAATTTTACGACAGAATCATAAAATAACTTCTGGCTTTCATTGAATGTAAAATCCATTTTTCCTCCTGCGCGAATTGCAACAGACTTTTCTGGGTGAGAGATCGCATTTCAGCAATGGGGAACCTATTTCCTTGTGCGTCCCCCAACGGGTCTGTGTGGCGTGGTACTGTCATGCGCCTTTTTCATGGCCATCCCTGCAAGGGCATGGATCATGGCCCACACAGCCAAATGAGACGAAGAGGATCGAGGGTCGACGGTTGGATAGATCTCGACGAAATCGAGTCCCGAGATTCCGGATTGACAAATGCGATTCAGGGAATAGAAGAGTTCGTGAGGAAACAAGCCGTCAAAATCGATGGGGCCGCCGGCATTATAGGCATAATCGATACAGTCGCTGCATATCGTTACGTAAATGTGCTCGGTTCCGGTCCGGGCGATTTCAATGGATTGCTGAATAACTTTTTCAATCCCCTGTTTTCTGATGTACCCGATATCAAAGATGGTGGCCCCCATTTCTTTCGCGTATTCGAACTGAGACTTTGAGTTCCTCGGTCCGCGTATCCCGACATGCACGATACTCTGGGAACGCACGCTTTCAATTCCCGCGATTCTGTGAATCGGCCCGCATCGCGGGAACTCGTCTTCCCCGTAATATTTCGAATTGTCGAAATGCGCATCGAAGTGGATCACCCCGATCTTGCCTGTTACGCCGGATCCGAGAGCTCGAATCACTTCCGGCGTGTAGGAATGATCACCCCCGAACATAAACGGGACACTTCCCGAATGGTAGATGCGATTGGCAACTTCGCAGACAATCTCCATCGTTTTTTTCGGGCTGTTCGGGTCGACGCTCATGTCCCCGATATCCCCGAGTTTCAAATAATCAAACAGGTCTATGCCGTATTCGGGTAAAAACCCGCCATAGCGCGCGGATGCGTGCCTGATGCTGCGGGGCGCAAGTTCGCATCCCGAATACGAGCCCCATGTCACGGAGCCTTCCCAGGGCACACCGCAAAACAGGACGTCATACCCCTTGGCGGGAAGACTGAAATCGACCCGATCGACACCCAGCAACGTCGGGGTATCGCCGTAAAGAATGGGTAAGGATGATTTCCTGCCGTATATCATGGGGATGTCCTTCTTGTTCATCATCGTGCTCCTCCACATTTCTTGCATGGCCGTGCATGGCCGGGTAATCCCATAGACCTGCATGGAACGGGTCAAGACCGACCGGCCTGCGTTGAATCGGATGCGTTCATCGAGAATCGGCTTGCTCTGCATCGCCCGATCCTCGCCGTCTATTGCCTCATTTCACTCGAAAGAGGCATTTTGCTTTCAATGAGACGTACAATGGCCTCGATCGTCTCGAAATTTTCCGGGATGATGTCCTCATCCATGATCTGAATCGAGATTTGATCCTCAATGAAAATGAGGAGTTTTTGAATGCCCAGGGAGTCGATGATCCCCGATTCAATGAGTGAATCCTTTTCAGAGAGGGTCGTGATGCTTTTGTCCTGCACCAATTCCGATAAAATGAACTCTCGAATCACATCTGCTGTCATCATGGCAATCCCCTTCCATCATCGATATCTTGCTTTCCAAACGCGATTGAAAGACGTCGCGAGAAACATCATGATCTCGTTTGCCCTCTTGTGCATGAAATGCGTCAACACGCATAGCCTATCCCTGTTTCACCATCCGGAACGGATCCCGCATCGCTCGGCGACACGAGATCATGCATCCGTCTGTTTCCAAGGCCCCGTCTTCCGGCGATGATCCGGCGCTCCTCCGCACGGACCTGGAGTCGAGGCGACGTCATTGAGCAATGACTTTCTGAATGAGGACAAACTGGTAGATCTTGAATATTTTCAACTCCTTCCATTTCAACATCCGATGGATCCAGAGCGCACTGATATTTTTCTTTCCATAGGTTCCATACGCTTTCATGATTCCCGCGGCTTTGAGATGATGGAAGACGACCCGCTGAAGATATGTCGCCAGGTTCTTCCCCCTGACATTCGGCTTCAAGTACATACTGAACATGTACGCACTATCTTTTTCATCGGAGATTTCGAATCGGTTGACATCGGGATGATTCAACTTTTTGTTCGAGTTGTCAATATTTGCATACCAGATGTATCCGACGACGTCTTTTCCCTTCTTGAGGGCATGTCCCACGTAGCCTTTCTCGAGATAATCGAGAGCCCTGAAGTATTCGCTTCTCGCGGGATAAATGACGTTTTTGTCCTCGAGCAGTCCATGACTGATCTTGACCATATCAAAACCGGAATCGAGAGGATACCGGCTCAGGTCCTCCAGGGTTGAAAGGTCCATTTCGACCAGCACGGTTTCTTCGCCCCAGTAGATGTAGTTGTGAACCGCGAAGAGAAGCCCCTTGTCCTTGATCAACTCGACGGCTTCTCTGATTCGATACCCGAGATTGTATTTCATCTCCCATCTCTCCAAAATAGATTTTTCAACCGAAAGGGATGCAGGGTGGGAAAAGACGAAAACCATGGAAATGTCGATGAACGATCTGCGAGCCCATGAGATCGCGGGAATTCCGGCCGGCGTGTGTGACGCCCTTCAGTCCATTGTGAGCATGGGGGATGTCGATTTTCGCGGGTGTTTCCCGCAAATCCAAGGAGCCACCGGATGTGCCGGATCCCTGGTGGCGGAGACGGAACGCAAGATTTCTTCGAGGTTCATTCGGGGTTGGGATCCAGCATGGACCGGAAGATACCCCGCACCCGTCGATCGGCCTCCTCGACCTTTGCCAGCAGAGTCGCTCTGACCTGTTCACGCTGACGATAAAGCTCGCAGATCCTGTCGATCGACGCCTCTAAATCGCTCGAGCGCGCGTCGATCACCAGATCGGCGGCCCCGACGGAGTCGAAGACGCCCTTGAATTTTCTGCTGTAGGCGACGGCGACAGCCGGTATCCCCTGGGACAGGGCTGCAATGCAGGCATGCATGCGGGAACCAATGAAGAAATCGCAGCGGCCGATGATGCCCTTGACTGCTGACTGATCGTAGTTTCCCGACGCGAGGTGAATCCTGTCCATTCGGCAATTCGCAATCTGCTGGAAGAGTTCCCGGCACGCATCGTTGTCGCTTTCCACATGGCCTTCGGGCGCATAGGTATGGGGGATCAGAAGGATGCGGGCCTTCGTGTCGTTCAGCAGTCGATCCGTCAGTCCGTGCACAAACAGCTTGTAATCGTAATTCAGACTGAACATGTTGTCGCGCGTGTATCCCCCGTGATAGAGCAACCCGTTTACGTTGAATCCGATCAACGGTTCTTCGGGGTTCCTGTCCGGGAGAGGCGGCCGGATGTCCATGTCCTCGGGGACTCGGGAATCCAGCAGAAAAGCCACGTCGGGACATAGCCGCACGTCTTTTCCCCCCCGCTCGTCACCCAGGAGCTCGGAGATCAGATCCATGCTCTCCCGATCCCGTGACAGAATGGGAGCGGACCGACGGAAGAAATAACGGGCGATCCCCCTTGCAATCTTCGAACGGTAGGGACCATAGGTCTGCGGCAGCAGAACCAGCCTCTTCCTCAAGAGCAGCGTGGTCAGAGGGGGCAGGGACCCGATGATGATTCGTTGCAGCCCATAGATATCGCTGAAGCTGTCACCGCCCCTCACATCTCCGATAAAATCGGCCTCTTTCACCGCTTCCAGCCACGGGCAGTACCGCGACAGCGCGTTCCGTATCCTTTCGGAGGGTGCGATCCCGTGGAGGAAAGCCAGCAGGACGATACAAAACAGATGCTCCTTCATCCGGGCTTTCGGAGACAACCTGTAATTGACGATACGGACAGGGATTTTCCTCCCGGACAGTTCCAGTTCTCTGGATTCCGAAGATCGACTTCCGGTCAGAAGCGAGATCCGTGCGTCCGGGCGCATATCGCTGATGATCTTGATCAGCGAGGCGGCAAGCGCCGAAACCCCCATATTGCCCGTGTCCAGGGATGCGCCGAAAATGCAGACGTTGTAGGGGCGATGGTCTTCCCGGATCTTTCCCATGAACCTCATTGACCCCCGGATGGAGAAGCGGGCCGCATTCGTCGAAGCGCATGCAACCGTCACGGCTCGGCGTGGTTATTGTCCGACGACATGTAAGTTCGAGGCCGGAGCCACGTAGGTTGTGCTGAATTCATGCGCGCCGATATCCCAGCTGCGCCCCTGCGGGCGGGAGATCCCATTCCGGTCCTTCGGCGTGACCCACGAGTCGATGGGCCTTCCGGCATCGATCGCCGGGCTTGCCGCTTGAAGCGTATAATTGTTGACGCTTCGATTGACAAACAAGGGATCTTTGTTCGTTACGTCGTTGCTGTACCCGGTGATAAATCGATCGGCACTGTATGAAAGATTGTTCTTGCCCGGAGCGCTTGCCGTGCCGTCGAGGATGGTTGCCTGTTCAAACCAGTACGCCGTCTTCCCGTTGTAGAAAATATTATTCTTGACTTCGCAACTGGCTCCAAAGCGGCATCCCATGCCGTGGGTGCCCCCCGTCATGTCGAAGGTGTTGTTGTAGACTCTGACATTTTTGATCTGGTGGACACAGAGTCCCCAGGCCGCACAATTCTTGAACACATTGTTTCTGAAGAGCAGGCCGTCACTCAGGCCATGGACGCTCGCTTCCAGCATCGAGCCCTGATCGCAGTCGGCGCATAAGTTGTTCTCGATCGTCACATTCCGCAGGCTGTATTCGGGTCCGTTGTTGTCGAAGCTTTGAAAGCAGTCCACATGGGCGCCCCCCACTTCGCTGCGAACGATTCCATGGAAGCTGTTGTTCCGGATCACGTGGCCCGTTCCGAAAAACCTCATATAATCGACGTCGCCGCAATCTCCGTTGAGTTTCAGGCGCGTCACCTCATTCCGCTCGATCGTATTGTAGGTTCCGAACAGATTGATGCCGAAGCAGGTACCCTGCGCGTAGTTCCCGTCGACGAGATTATGATTGCCCCCGACGTGGAGTGCCATGCTGTTGCGCCCCGGTGTCCCCGAAGGGGTATCGAAATAGAAGCCCGCGACCTGATTGTAATCCCCGGTAATCGCCACGGTAGTGCTCTGCCCCGCGGGAAGCACCATTTTGAATCCCTCGATCCGGATGTATCGGCCCGAAAGGGCGATCGTCCCGTTAACCGTGACCTGGCGGGAATATTCCGCTTTGATGTAAATCGGATTGCCGTCCGAGCCGGATCGGGATACGGCGATGGTTTCCGTATACGTCCCGTCTCTGACAATGCAGGTATCACCGCCGCCGATCGTGTCGGCGCATTTTTGAATCGTTCGCCACGGCGACGAATCGCTGCCGCTGCTCGAATCGCTGCCCGATGGGCTGATGTAATAGCTGGCCGCTTGAATGTCGGAACCTGAGACGATCAGAACGCCCATGCACGCGGCGACACAGACAAGAAGTCGGCTGATTTTCAGTAAGGTATTCATGTGTTTCCTCCTGAACGAATCGACCGGAACGTTCCGGCCTCACGTTGCGGTTCTTGTCGGCCGTCATTTAACCGATTCAGCCCGGGCCGTCACCATCGACGGCGGCCGCGCTCCAGTCCTCGTATTCACTCTCATCCGGCAGAGCGGCAATCATGGCCAGGAGCATAAACCAATAGATCACCATCTGATCGAAATATGCCACGGAGATGAACGAGACGACATGGACAAACAGGGCCGACCCCAGGGCCCAGGGCAGGTAATTCGGGATCTCTGCCACCGTTTCCGCTTCCATCATTTCCTCTTCCATCGTTTCTCCTGCCGCCGTTTCCCCTGCCGCCGTTTCCCCTGCCCGCACGGCCATACCGACTCTCCGGAAGCACAATACGATGACGACAATGAACAGAAACATCGTAATGAGACCCCCGTCGACCCCATTCTGAAGATACTGATTCGTGATGTCTGCCGCATCGTGCAAACGCAATTTATAAGGCATCCAGTGGCCGGTCTTGCTGGTCCCCAGAAGCCACCACTCGTCGATCCTCGCGATCGCCTGGTCGATCAGCTCCGACCGATGCCATCCCGTTCCCCCCAGTAACTCGCTGAACTTGTCGATGATATACCATATGGGAGCCTTCATGAAGAGATGCAACGCGAGGAGGGCACCGACGATACACCATCTCACCTCGCGCATGTAGCTCCTGAGCATCCATGCGGATAGCGCCAGGATCCCCCCCACGTAGGCCAATACGGGACCGCTGGATGCCGACGTGATCACCATGACCGGCGATGCAACGGCCGCCGCGACGGCCGCCGCCCTGTCTTTCCCCGCAAACCACAATCCGACGCACAAGGGAAAGGCAACGGCCCCGAAGGTCCCCGCCATGATGGGGTGCCTGAAGGGCCCCCCGCAACGAAGCCTCCCGTTACGCACCGGCGTAAACTCCGGCACGCCGCCGAAATAGGAAAACAGATTTCTCCCCGTTGCTTTCTCCAGGATCATCAGGCAGGCAAGCGGAATCGCCAGCAGGGCAATCGCCCTGATCAGCGTCAGGCAGTCCTCCCTGTCCCGCACCAGGCATCGAAAGAAAAAATAAAAACCGACGACGTCGTACGCGAAGCCGAGGCGATTGATCAACGCCTGCCCGCTTAATTCCCGAAGACTGTAGCATGCGACATTGACCAGCACCCACGCCAGCAGCGCGATGTCGACCTCGTTGAATTCGATTTCCGCAACTTCCGACCGGAGGATGAGTCTTGCCCACCCGAACAGGATCATCACCCGCAGCATGTCGAAATGCAGGCCGAATACGTCTACGATCTGCCCCATGGTCATATACATGCCGATGGCCACCAGGGGGATCGGGGCAAACCGTCTCGGCAGGATCAGGGTGAGGGTGCCCATCAGGACCGTCAGCGTCAGACCCAGTGCATTGATATTTGTGAAATCACCCCCCATGGCCCGATTAATTCGACCTGTTTCGCACTGCACCGAGTCTCAAAAACGATTTGACGCGCTCCGCGTGCTCCTTTCTGACGTAACGAACGAATTCGTCCGAAACGGGCCTCTCCTCCGCCGAAAGACAGGCCGCAAAAAAACCGCAAAGTTGGATCAAGGTTCCCCAGAGAGATTCACCTGCAAGCCGATACATGCATTTTGCCACTTCCGCGACGGGGTGGAACCCCATGGAATAATCCATCATCCCGAGACGATAGTAACTTCTGGCCATGCTTTTCACGCCCGACATCGGCTTGTGATGATGGACGATCAGGTGCGGATAGGTTTCCACCTTCCATCCGTTCATTCTTGCCGCGATCGAGGCAATCGTATCCTCTCCGCCATGGACGGCCGGCACCAGCCCGCCGATGGCGTCGTAGCATTCCCGGCGGAAGAATTGGATCGACCCGGACACGGATGTCAAGCGGTTGAACTGTCTGCCCCTGAATTGACCCCCTACCGGCTCATAAATCAAGCCCCCGGCGACGCCCAGGCGGTTGTCTTTCTGAAACTCGCTGATGATCTTTTCATAATAGTCATCCGGCAGCGTAACATCCGCATCCAGGATCCCGATGTAATCGAACTCGACCCCCTTGACTTTCTCATAACCCCGGTTGATGGCGTGTACCTTCGCCGCAAAATTCCGATCCCGGCCCTCCCGATTCACCCGGACACATTCCAGCGACGGATTTTCCCTTGCATAGGCTTCAACAACATCGTCGGTCGCATCCGTAGACCCATCGCTGACAATCACCCATTTTTCGGGGATGACGGTCTGGCCGAGGATGGATTGGATCGTCTTTTCGATATAGGCAGCTTCGTTGCGGGCTGCCGTGACAAGCACGTATTTTCCCTTTTTCATCGCTTCCGTCTTCGGGTCTTCATCTCACCTTCACCAGGGATCGGAAACAGGCGGCGTGATTTCGCGCGTTCCCCCGCATGCCGCTTCTCCCTGCCGACCCCCGCATGGAGAGGACCCCGAATATGGCGATTCTCAAGGCATGATTCGTCAGGAGGATGATCCGGATGAGGGTGTTCTCGATGGCCCCGTGATGCTTGTTCCAATATCGGAGGATTGCCAGCTCTTTTTCAACGGCAAATCGCGCCGGCTCGTTTTCCGAACTTCCGCCGCCGTAGTGCACGGCCGAGACTGCCGGGTTGAATACAATCTTCCAGCCCCTGTCATGGAACCGTTTGCACCAGTCCAGGTCTTCCGAATACATGAAGAACGATTCGTCCAGCAGCCCTACCTCCTCCATGGCCTCTCGCCTCACCAACATGAAACATCCCGATATCGCCTCTACTTCCCGCAGCCGATCGTGCCCGAAATAGGACATCAACTCGTTGCTGAACACGGCGCTATGCGGAAATATTCTATAGAAGCCCAATGCAAAACACAAATTATTCCACAAGGTCGGGTATTCCCTGCAGGAGTACTGGATCGATCCGTCACCATTGAGTATTTTCGGGCCGCAGATTCCCACATCCTGGTTTCTTTCCATGTACCCGCACAACGCCTGCAGGCATTCATCGCGGAATTCAACGTCCGGGTTGACAAGACAGATAAGGCGTCCCGACGCCTTCCGGATCCCGATGTTGTTGCCCCTCGCAAAACCGACGTTCTCGGTGCTCTCGATCACGGTGACTTCAGGATATTCTTCCTTGAGCCAATCCACGGTGCCGTCACCGGACGCATTGTCGACAACGATCACCTCCACGCGAATCGTTCGTTTGTGCGACAGCATGGTGTCGAGACACTTCGCCAGGTATTGCCTCGAGTTCCAGTTTACAATGACTGTGCTGATATCGATCATGCCCGGGCTCTCCGGTTCTTTCGCGTGGATCATGGAGTCCCGCCCGGTGTCGTTTCTCGCGCCGCCGGGATCATTGCGATTTGCTGGTTCTGCGGCCAAGCAGGGAATACAGGAAAAGGCTTCTCTTCTTCCAGGATTGCAGCCGATACAGCCAGTCGTACGCACCCTCTAATTTTGCAGCCAGCATCCGACCGCCATCGTTCGTGCTGATCGGGATACGCTTCAACGAATAAACGCCATCTCCCTTTTTAACCGTGCCGATTCGCGTGCTCACTGCTGCTCTGTAGCCCGCCAGGGCAAGGAGACTCTCGATGCTGCGGATGAATTCCTTATCATGCTCCGGATATCGATAGGGATAAGAAAAATAATCGACGGGCTTCCCGGTCTCGCTCTCAATGCGCTCCTTCGATTGCATCAACTCCATTTTGACGGTTTGCATATCCATGGAGATGAGCGGCTCATGCGTTACAGCGTGAGATCCGAAAATAATTCCTTCATCGGACAGAAAACGAATCTCTTCCCACGTCATGCACTCCCTTCCTTCGAATATTCTTCTGTCCCTGTCGATATAATCCGTAGACAAAAACACGGTGGCTCCAAACCCGTATTTCTTGAGTATGGGATAGGCATGGTCATGGAAATTTCGAAATCCGTCATCGAAGGTCAGCACCGCAACCTTTTCCCCCTTGACTGCATTTTCGCTGTTCGATCCGCTCACCCGATCAACCGCTTCACCGAGGCCAATGATCCTGTAGCCGTCGTTTTTAAGATGCGACATCTGAAGATCAAACGCCTCGGCACTTGTATTCAGTTCATAATAAGAATGGTTTCCTGTCGCTGCCTGACGGGATACGCTATGATACATCAATATCGGTATTCTGAATTGTCTCTCCGCGCCGAGCCTTCGCAGGATCGGGCGAAAAAGGTAAAGGGTCAGCAGCCGGTCTGCACTGGAAACGTTCATCGTCACGAATGATTCGACATGATTCGGCAACCCGTGCGTCTCAGACGCATGGTGCGTTGCATCGGGATGCCCTCGCATGAGGGCGATGACTCCTGCCGATCGGTCATGCCTGCTTTTTACCAAAATATCGTGTTTCGATTTGTTGTTCGTCCATTCCGCGGAGCCTTGCATGCGCTTTTTTGAATACGGTTTTCAAAATAAACAGGGGAAGGGCATGGACCGAGCAATATGCCGGCTGACAGAGAATGCTGCAGCCCCTCAATATTTTCGAATCGTCAAGCCCCTTATTGCCCGACAGCGGTCCCTCATAGATGTATCGTGCATCCGATGTAGCCGCCGCGTTTTCCCTGATCACATGCCATGTCGCCTCGGAACTTCCCATCTTGAGCCCTTCCGTGGTGGAAAAAAATGCGGCATCGATGATGACATCCTCGACGAGATAGGATAAATTGACTGCCGACAGCTCATCCCCCCTGTAGGCCCCGTGAATGACGATCTTGGGGAAACGAAACAGATGATTCGCCCACTTGATGAAAGCCTTGCGATAGATTCGATCATTTTTCCAGTTGTAATTTGTTCTCTGAAAAAAGGATACGTATGCCTTGTAGCCCCCATCGACAAATTCGTCATGCTCGACGATTCGCTTGACGGAAAAATTTTTCAACCCCCTTTTGATCTCGTTTCGCTGCTTGTGCTTCAATGTGCCCAGTGAATAATTGTGGATGTCGTCGAATACCAACAAATTGAGATGGGAGTTCGCCGGAGCGCCTTCGACCACAGGGTATTGATACCCGAACAAAAAGGACGGGAGGGGCGATTTCACTTTTCCGGGAGCGAACCGCTGGAACGGAAACAGTGGCCTGTAAAAGAATGGACGCACTTCTCTCCACCATACCCCATCGACCCGCACCAGCTTCTCTCCCTGTCCCTTCTCGTACATCGCATATTCGTCAATGGACATCCGTTCCCAGTACATGTTCGGTCTTCTTCCTCCGAATTCCTTGCCCTCAACCCGGCCCCTGCACAAGGGGGAAAGGCTGGTTCTCATCGATTGCGTTGCATGCGTTCCCTGGGCCATCCTGTAGACGCGCGAGGCCATCTCACCCAGCCGCGGAGCTCTCGGCGATTCGCCCCGGAACCTTTCAGATCATCCGCCGGCTTCACGGCTGTCCCTCTTGACAAAGGGGGATCGTCTCCCTCTTTGCAGGGCCTCTCTTGTCGTCGCCCCGCTGCGGCAACCGCCCTCCCCGGGCTCCTCTTCGAGAAATGCGAGGGGAACAGGGGAACGGGTCTGCCTTCGCACCACCCTGGTTCTCGATGACGGGCCTCGATTCTTTCCATGCGCAGAGGACGACCTCCATGCCGGGCGCTTGCCTGTCCGGAGGTGTCATCGCGCGTGACGCAGCCTGCCGGCATCCGGTCACAAGCGCCCCCCCGCCACTCGATGGGTGCTGTCGGATTGAGAGTCCGGTGTCTTCCCGCACATCCCGGAGGCTGCAATCTCGTCAACCAGACGCGTGTAGTCCTTTTTCCTGCACGACCAGGAATGACCTTGGATATAGGCGGCGGCGTTTCGGGAAAGCATCGTCCGCAGTGGTCTGTTTCTGATTAACTCGAGCATGGCTTCGGCGAGGTTCTCCTCGTCTTTTGAATCGAAGAATTTTACGACGGAGTCATCGAAATAAAAACTGTCAATCTGCGTCCTGGACACAATGACCGGTACGCCCAGGGCCATGAACTCAAAAATCTTGGTGCTGAAAGCCTGGTCGCCGAAGGAGTCCGCACGTTTCGGCACGACGCCGATATCGGCGCTGGCCATCAGCGGGACGATCTCGTCGAGAGGCAAAAACTCCCTGATGAAGACCCGGTTGTTCATGTTTCGCTCATCGACTAATTTTCGAAGGAAACCCACTGCGGGACCGCTTCCGTAGATATGAAATTCCGCTTCCGGCACCCTGGTTTTGATCCGATCAAACGCCCGGATCGCGATGTCGACACCCTGGTGCCAGTTCAGGGATCCGGGATAGACCAGGACGACCTTCCCATCGTCCCGGTCTTTCGGGTAGGTCCGGAAGAACGCAGGGATCGGATAATTCAGAAAGGTCGAACACTTTTCCTTCTTTACGGATCTCTCCGTCAGGGTCCTTTCCCAAAGATGATTGGCGACGATGACGTAATCCGCAAAGGCCGTCGACGCCCGCTCGGTGAGGACCAGGCCCTTGAAGATAAGGGAATTCTCGCTGACGTTAAACTTGCTTGCGTAGAACTCAGGCACAATATCATGAATGTCGAGAATGATTTTCGAGCCGGAGAGTTTTGGGATCAGCGCTGCAAACACCTCGAAATCCGGCACCGAGTGGATGTGAATCAAATCATAGCGACCGTCTCCGTTCAGCGTTGACTTCGCCAGAAATGCGGATGATTTCATGAAAAACTTGATCAACCGGAACAAGTACGTTGCCTTGTTCCGCTCGTTGATCACCCTTGGCTGAATCCGGTTGACATGAACGCCTTCGACGACCTCGCAACGCGCTTGTCCCTCTTTCCGCAGAGAGATGACATCCACATGATCCCCGCGCTCGGAAAGGGCTTCGGCATACATACGGACACGGGTATCCGTTTCGTAAAAGGCATACACCACATGGCACACTTTCATGGTTTATCGCCCTCCAGCATACAAGCAGCGCCAGAATCGTGACATCTCACCGGGAAGCACGTGCCAATACTGCCCTTCGTATCTCGTTTTCAGATAGAGCAGTATTTCCCTGTAATGGTCGGCCCGGAATTCTTCCATGCCCGGCGTTTCGGAATGGAAGACCATATAGTCCGGGTGTGTGTTCATCAGAACCATGCCTCCCTTTTCCGCGACCCAGTTCAGTTTTTGCTTCCAGATCCCGATGTCCCGACATCGCATCAGGACAAACAACGTGAAATCCTGAGGGAGCGTGTACGGCAATTCAACGTATCCCCGTTGCCCGTTCTGTCCCGCCACCCAGAAAGGAAATATGGTGCAGACCCCGTCAGCCTGGGGCTCAAAAGGGTCCGTATCGAAGGTCGAGGCGTCATATTCGATATCGAGATCGTGAATCCACTCGAGTTCATGATGCATGGAGGGCGATCGAAACCCGACGGCATTCCATTCTTTCAGGTACCGGTTGATCAACTCTGCCCTCTGCGAAAAAACCCCTCGGGATTTATAATAATTCCCATCGTGGTAAAGACCGTGCACGCCGACTTCGAAATCGTTATCAACGAGTTCTTTCCGCAACTCGGCAGAGACATTGTAGCGCCGAGGCACGAAATTGAAGGAGGAACGGAATTCGAGGTTCTTCTCCAACTCCATCAGTTCGCGACATCGAGTTTGTCCTTGAACCGTATCCACGTCGTGCGTGAGCACCACGGCAAAACGCTTGCCGTCGGGCCAGCCCTGCCACCCCGCTGGAGGCGCTGCCGCCCTTTCGTTGATCGGCCAGACACCTGAACACTGCTGGCGCAGTCTGGCCACGTACCACCTGCGCAACTCGATCTGCAGTCGCCTGGGAATCAAGGGTTTGAGCCGGTAGTAGATATCGCGTAAATACGTCGAGGAGCATGGGCTCGGGGCTGAATGGGGATCAGGACCTGGCACCGGGATCATAGGTCATCCTTGATGTGAGGCTTTAATGGTTGATAAAGGCGTTTTGAAGGGGTTTATGCGGAACGGATCTGAAAATCAGTAAGGGTGACGGGGATGTTTGGATCATCCTCAAGCGCGCCATGATCAAAACCGCTCAGGTTGTACATCAGGCAGGCTTACGCCCTCTCAGTTACATAAACGAACTGAAAAGGCATCGAGGCGCCGTGATGGATGGTTCCGGACAATCCACAGGGCCTTGAACACGCCCGGGCAAGCCCGGCGAGTTCCGTATCTCAGGCCTGAACCCCGGATTCTGCTCACTCAAACGTCATCCATCCGGGTTCAGGAAACGGACGATACGCTATGGATATGCAAGGTATTTCGGAATCATGAAGGCGCGGCGGATACGGGAATCCCCAGGTTTATTCCGACGCAAGAGGGGCTCTGACCGACTCGAGGTTCCGACGACCCGTATCGGTTGACGAATGATCGTTTCAACAGGATTGTTTTCGGTGAAAGCGATTTCGGGACAAACCCGAACTCGTGCCCCCCCTCTTCACTCTCGACGAATCATAAGGCAATCTCCATACCACGTGGTCGATATAGTAATCGGAGATTGCCGCGCCACATAGCTAATTCATTGTAAATGCTTGCAATCTTAACGATATGCCCACGAAATCAGCCGCGCAAATTGCATGTTCGACAGGGGAGCGCCTGCATGTCGAATGTAAGATATGCCGACACTTTTTCGGGGGCCAAACAGCACCAAACACTCAGCATAAAAAAATGTGGCTCTTCTGACTTTTTAGTACAG
>DIFQ01000092.1 GCA_002419215.1 Syntrophaceae bacterium UBA5744 | reverse complement strand
CCGCTCGAGCGCCAGGCGGAGCCGCATCGCCAGCCACCGCACGGTCGCGGAGAGGTTCACGTCTGTCGCGCCCGCCATTCCGACTCAAGCATGTCGAGTAGCACGATGTCGTGGAAGCTGCCCCGCAGGTAGACACGCTCACGCTGCCGGCCCGCGTCGGTGAAGCCGACGGAGCGGTAGAGGTGGGCGCCGACCTCGTTGCCCTCGATGTAGGAGATGCGCAGCGTATGCAGACCCAGGGTATCGAACGCAAAGCGCGCAAGGGTTTCGATCGCGTCGCGGCCGAGCCCCGAGTTGTGCAGCCCGCGCTCGCCGATCATGATGCCGATCTCGGCGCACCGGTTCCTCGTGTCGAGCTCCTCGAGCCCGCACACACCGATGTAGCGGCCATCCTCGGCGAGATGGATCTCGAAGACGCTCCGGGAGTCCGAGCCCTCGACCGCGTCGTAGAAGGCCTCTTCCTCTGCCGAGGATACCGGGGTGTGGCCGGTGAGCATCCAGCAGTTCACCTCGGGGTCGTTGATCCAGGCACGCGACTGCTCGGCGTTGACGCGGTCGAGTGCTGTCAGGTAGATCCGGTTTCCTCTGATCATGGCTGCCTCGCCCCGGTCGCATCGTTCCTGGGCCTAGCGTATCGCAGTCGTCCGCCTTCGCCGAGTACATACGGGTGTGCGAGTGCCCGGAGAAGCAGGAACGGGCCGCCCCAGGGGGCGGCCCGTCAGTAGGTGCATGTGCGTGCTCGAAACGCTACACCAGGCCCTGGTCCCGCATCGCCCCGGCGACCTTCAGGAACCCGGCGATGTTGGCGCCGTTGNNCGTAGTTGCCCGGCGTGCCGTAGTCCTCGGCTGCCGCGATGCAGGCTGTGTGGATGCTCTTCATGATCCCCTGCAGGCGCTGGTCGACTTCCTCGCGCGGCCAGTTCAGCCGCATGCTGTTCTGCGCCATCTCGAGACCCGAGGTCGCCACACCACCGGCGTTGGCGGCCTTGCCGGGCGCGTAGAGGATCCCCGCGTCGACGAACTGGGCGACCGCGTCCGTGTCGGACGGCATGTTCGCACCTTCGCCGACGACCTTCACGCCGTTGGCAAGCAGGTTGGCCGCGTCCTTGCCGTTGACCTCGTTCTGGGTCGCACACGGGAATGCGCAGTCGGCGGGCACGTCCCACAGCGGGTTGTAGTCGAGCGACGGATCGACCGGCGTGTACGTGGCCGACGGGTACTTGTCGGCGTACTCGCTGATCCGGCCGCGGTGGACGTTCTTGAGCTCGGAGATGTAGGCGAGCTTGTCGCGGTCGATGCCGGCCTCGTCGTGGATGAAGCCGCCCGAGTCGGACACGGTGTGCACCGAGCCACCCAGGTCGAGGATCTTCTCGATCGCGTACTGCGCGACGTTGCCGCTCCCCGAGACCAGGCAGCTCTTGCCGCGGAAGTCCTCGCCCTTGGTGGCGAGCATCTCGGCGGCGAAGTAGATGAGGCCGTAGCCCGTCGCCTCCGGCCTGATGAGCGAGCCGCCCCAATCGAGCCCCTTGCCGGTCAGCACGCCCGTGAACTCGTTGCGGATGCGCTTGTACTGGCCGAAGAGGAAGCCGATTTCACGGCCACCCACGCCGATATCGCCGGCCGGCACGTCCGTGTCGGGGCCGATGTGGCGGGAAAGCTCGGTCATGAAACTCTGGCAGAAGCGCATGACCTCGCCGTCGCTCTTGCCCTTGGGGTCGAAGTCAGAGCCGCCCTTGCCGCCGCCCATGGGTAGGGTCGTGAGCGAGTTCTTGAAGACCTGCTCGAAGCCCAGGAACTTAAGGATCGACAGGTTCACCGACGGGTGGAAGCGCAGCCCGCCCTTGTAGGGGCCCAGAGCGCTGTTGAACTCGACACGGTATCCGCGGTTGACCTGGTACTCCCCGGAGTCGTCCTGCCATGGGACCCGGAACATGATCACGCGCTCAGGCTCCGCCATGCGCTCGATCATTTTGGCCTTGCGGTATTCGGGGTGACGGTCGAGAACTGCCGAGCAGGACTCGACGACTTCCGTCACAGCTTGGATGAACTCCGGTTCGCCGGGGTTCTTGGCTTTCACGTGCTCGATGTACTCGCGTGTGCTCTCCGACATCCGCCCTCTCCTCCGACGCGCCGCACTATCCGTGGACGGTATGGTAAACCTAGCGAACCTGCAGCGCCAGTGAATGGCCGCGCGACTTCTCTAGCCCCCGACGGCGCACACATCTGAAAGGTAGATGACACCCTCCTGAGCGATCATGTCGGCCCACAGGAAGATCCACCTCCCGCCCAGGTCTTCGGTGTCGATCACGCGGATGAGGCCGGAGTGGTGGGCCTGGTCGGGAAGGAGGTCGGCGAGCCGGTTCGGGCACTCGGCCAGCAGTTCGGTGTTGAGTACCGAGCCGGGACGACCGGGCGAGACGCCCATGTAGCCGATCTCGAGGTCCACGAGGTCGTTGAAGAAGTGCGTGCCCAGCGACAGCTCGGGGGTGAGACCCTCGTGCATCGCGGCGATCTCGCAGAGCATGCTCGCGTTCCGTATCTGCGACAGCGTGACCGGGATGCCCAGTTCGGGCATGCTCGTTCCCCATCGACCCGGCCCGACAAGCACCGTGGTTTGCAGTTTCTCCTCGTGGTTGGTGATCTTGCCGATGAGCCGCGCCACTTCGTAGCGGTCCTTGGTTGGCAGCAGTCCGTACTTCTCCGGCACGATGTAGACGATCCGGTCGACCTCGGTGGCGACGCTCTGACCGATGAGCGGACCGTGGGTCTGCAGCAGAATGTCTTTGACCGGGATGTGGCCGGGCGACTGCACGTGCGTGAGCTTCTCGGCAAAATGGAAGGGCCGGCACTGCAACAGGTTGATGCGGTAGTCGTCGCCTTCCAGGAAGTTCACCGTGAACTCGATGTCCACGGGATGGCGGTAGGCGTCGGCGACCGCGCGCATCATGTCGCGCATCTCCCCGGCGTAGGGGGTCTTGGTGAGCAGGTTCTCGAATGTGAGGACGTAGGGGAAGATGTCGCGGACCCCCGCCTCGCGCGCACGCCGCTCGAGTTCCGTGTCGCGTGATGCGAACATCTCGATAGGCAGGTCTCCGGTCGCGGTGGCGACTTCCTCGAAACGGCGCGAGACGTGCGCGTTCTCGGCAAGGTCGATGACGTTGACGATGTGCTGGCTGTACTTGCGGACCTCGTCTGAACCGTCGGGGCGCAGCATGGGGGCGTTCAGGGCGACCACACGCGTGTAGTCGTCGTCGTGCCGGTCGACCGCGCGCGTCCCCAGGCCGAACACCAGGCGCAGCAGGCCCTGGCCCGGGTCTATTTTGTCGCTCCACACGTACGGGTTGAACGAGTAGCCGACGCCTCCGATATGCGGGTAGTACAGCCCGTCGTGGAACTGCCCCGAGACGCGCTGTACGAGCAGCGCCATCTGCTCGTCGCGGTGGAGCAGGCCCCGGTGGCGACGGTACGAGAGCGCTTCCTCGCTCATCGTGCTCGCGTAGATCACGCGGACGGCGTCCATGAAGTTGGCCAGGCGCAGCTCGGGGTCGCCCTGGTTCGCGCAGAATACGCTCTCGTACTTGCCGGAGAACGAGTTGCCGTACGCGTCTTCGAGCAGACTGGAGGAGCGCACGATGACCGGCGACTGGCCGAAGTACTCGAGGATCTCGCGGAACTGGGCCACGGTGGCGTCGTGGAAGGTGCCGGTGCGCAGCTTGTCGTGCAGGTGCCGCGCCCGCTCGTAGAAGTCCTCGGCGTTTCTCAGGTGGTGTCGCTCCCACCAGCAGTCGTTCAGCACGAGGTAGCTGTAGAAGACGTCCGATCCCACGTAGAAGGAGTCGTGGATCTCGAGACGGGCGGCGAGCTGGGGTGCGTCCCGCGCGAGGATCTTGCGGGCGAGAAGCATTCCCACGGACTTGCCGCCGACCAACCCCGTGCCGAGCATGCGCTTGCCGATGGCGATCAGGTCGCTCAGCTCGAAGTACTCGGTGCACAGTTTGAAGAGCAGCTCGTGCTCGTCACGGCTGAGAAGCATCCTGATGAGCCGGTCGGTCAGCGCGGCGACATCGTCATCCGGTTCCAGGCCCGCCTGGAGCCGGGCCTGGACAGCCTGGGCCCTGGTGAACGTGCGTGTCCACGGGCCGGGGACATCGGCGCTGGGGTCGATCCACGGCTGCGGGGTCTGCGACAGGATCTCGGAGAGCACCACGCTTTGCGTCACGGGGCGCATGCCGCCGGCGTCCCACGAGTGCAGCATGTACATCGTGGGAGAGCGGCGTTCGAACACCTTGAGCGGCAGGACGTAGAGCCGTTCGTCGCTGCGGAAGACGTCGAGCATCACCTGGGCGGTGTCGTGGATCACCCGTGAAGCGAGCGGGGTGGGTACGTCGCGCAAGAGCACGAACAGGGCCACCGTATCGTAGTCGTAGAGGTATGGGCAGGTCAGTCTGAAGAAGTTGCCGAGCATCCGGTCGCTGTACCACGTCGTCGCAAGCCCCGAGAGGCAGTCGAACAGGTAGTAGACGCTATCGTGACCGTTGCGGTCGATGATCGTGAGGATCTGCGAGATGAACTGCTCGAAGCCCGCCTCGGGGTCGAGTTCGTGCACCTCGGCGCGCACACCTTCGGGTAGGAGCGGCTCGTGGTCCGCGAAACGGAAGTAGATGAGCTTGCGGCCGGCCTCCTGCGTGTAGGTGCAGTAGCGGTGGGCAAAGGGGAGGAAATCGTCGAGGCTGTCTGCCTGCAGCACGATGTTGTCGCCCGCCCACACGCCATCCAGCACGCGGTCGAGTTCGGGCGTCCCGCTGCTCAGGTCCTTGCGCTTGGCCATGGCGTTCTCCGTTGCTCCTGTGGCGGCACGCCATCCCTGGTCCCGTGCCGCACGGCGGTGGCAGCACGCGCCGCGCATCGTCACGTTCCCAGGATACACGCACTGCGCAGCGGACACGGTCCGGCACGCGAGCGGTCATCGAGAAGAATCCTCGGCGCGAAACATCGACGAAACATACCGGTCGTACGCTTCTTGCCAACAAGCGGACAGCACCGGCCGAAACGTGCATGACAACGCCGGGTCCAGAGTCAGACCGACGGATTGAGGAGGCATCATGGCACCCACGTTCGACAAGGAATACGTGCTCAAGACCGTGGAGGAGCGGGGAATCCGCTTCATCCGCTTCTGGTTCACCGACGTGCTCGGTCAGCTGAAGTCGTTCGCGATCGCGGACACCGAGCTGGAGCTGGCGTTCGATGAGGGCATGGGCTTCGACGGCTCCTCGATCGACGGCTACACGCGCATCCAGGAATCCGACATGATCGCATTCCCCGACCCGGCCACCTTCAAGATCCTCCCGTGGCGCCCCGAGGAGGGCGGCGTTGCCTCGATGTTCTGCAACGTCGTCAAGCCCGATGGCACGCCGTTCGACGGCGATCCCCGCTACGCGCTGCGCCGGATGCTGGACAAGGCCGCCGGCATGGGCCTGACCATGTATGTCGGCCCGGAACTCGAGTACTTCTACTTCGCCGACGAAGAAGGCACCGAGGTGCTCGACCACGGCGGCTACTTCGACCTCACGCCGCTCGACGTCGCGAGTGACCTGCGCCGCGAGACGGTGCTTACCCTCGAGAAGCTCGGTATCGCCGTCGAGTACTCGCACCACGAGGTGGCGCCGTCGCAGCACGAGATCGACCTGCGGTATGCCGAGGCGGGAGAGATGGCCGACATCGTCATGACGTACCGCCTTGCCGTCAAGGAGATCGCGTACGCCAACGGCGTCTACGCGACCTTCATGCCCAAGCCCATCGCGGGTGAGAACGGTTCGGGCATGCACGTGCACCAGTCGCTCTTCAACAAGGACGGCAACGCGTTCTTCGATGCGAACGACCCCGAGGGCTACAACCTCTCGGCCCTGGGCAAGTCCTACATCGCCGGACTGCTCAAGTACGCACCTGAGTTCTGCGCGGTCACGAACCAGTTCGTGAACTCCTACAAGCGCCTGGTCCCCGGCTACGAGGCTCCGGTCTATGTGAGCTGGGCCCGCCGCAACCGCTCGGCACTTGTGCGCGTGCCCATGTACAAGCCCGGCAAGGAGAACGCCACCCGGATCGAATTCCGCTCGCCCGATCCCACCTGCAACCCCTACCTGGCCTTTGCCCTCATGCTGGGGGCGGGCCTGAAGGGCGTCGAGGGAAAGTACCCCCTGCCCGAACCGGTGGAGCATGACATCTTCGAGATGGATGCGAAAGCGCGCGCCGAAGCCGGGATCACGTCCCTGCCCGGAAGCCTCTGGGAAGCCCTCGAGGAGTTCAAGCAGAGCGTGCTGGCCAACGAGGTGCTCGGGGATCACATCTTCGGCAAGGTCATCGCGAACAAGGAAAAAGAGTGGGACATGTTCCGGACCCACGTCACCGATTTCGAGATCAACCGCTATCTGCCGATGCTGTAAAACGGGAAAGGGGCAGCCCGTCGGGTTGCCCTTTTTTTACAAAGCGATTCGGTAAACGTAACGTACTGAGCGATCACTGCACCGCGGGTGTGCCCCGGTCGGGCCGCTTGCAAAGCCTTGTGTCATGACGAGTCACTCGAGGCTGTTCAAAAACGGCCAGATGCAAGGCGTCCTGAAACACAGGAAGTTAGGAAGCGCGGAAGAGCGGAAGAGCGGAGTCGAGATCATTCTTTCTTATCTATCCGCGCTTCCTCACTTCTGATCTTCCGATCTTCGCAGGATCGATACCGGTAGACGAACAAAAGGCGAGTGGCGGGATGCGCCCCCGGTCAACAGCCTCAATCCAATGGAAGGATACATTTTGTGCATCTTTTGAAGAAACGACCCAAAGCCCTGCTGGTCCTGGAAGACGGGAGCGTCTACCGGGGTTACGCCTTTGCCCACGTGGGACAGTCCATGGGCGAGGTCGTCTTCAACACGGGGATGACGGGCTACCAGGAAATCCTCACGGACCCCTCCTACAAGGAGCAGATCGTGACGATGACCTATCCCCTCATCGGCAACACCGGGATCAACCCCGAGGACATGGAATCCTCGAAGATCCACCTCGAGGGCTTCATCGTCAAGGAATACCAGCCTTTCCCCAGCAACTGGCGCTCCCGCATGACCCTGAAGGAGTTCCTCGAGGAGCACGGCAAACTCGGTGTAGAGGGGATCGACACGCGAGCCCTCACCCGCCGGATCCGCCTGGCCGGGGCCATGAAGGGCATCCTCTCGACGGAGTCGGACGACACGCGGCTCCTGCTCGACAAGGTCCGGGCCTATCCGGGGCTCGTGGGCAGGGACCTGATCCCCCTTGTGACCTGCGAGAAGCCCTATCTCTGGAAAGACAACGGACCCCGCCCCATCGAGCTTCTGGAAAAAACGAAATCGCGCCTGCGCGTCGTCGTCATCGACTGCGGGGTGAAGTACAACATTCTGCGCAATCTCGAAAAACGCGACTGCGACGTCGTCGTCGTCCCGGCCCGGTCGACGGCTCCCGAGATCCGCGCCTGGGACCCCGACGGGGTTCTTTTGAGCAACGGGCCCGGCGACCCGGCCACCCTGCCCTACATCGTCAACACGGTGCGGGAGCTCCTGGGGCAAGCGCCCATCTTCGGGATCTGCCTGGGACACCAGATCCTGGGTCAGGCCCTGGGCGGCGTGACGGCCAAGCTCAAGTTCGGCCATCACGGCCTCAATCAGCCTGCAAAGAACGTCAAGCTCAACCGGGTCGAGATCACTTCTCAGAACCACGGGTTCATCGTCGTCCCCGAGTCGCTGGCGGGAACGCTCGAAAAGACGCACATGAACCTCAACGACGGCACCCTCGAGGGCCTCTGGGTCCCAGGGAAGAAGGCCTTCAGCGTCCAGTACCACCCCGAGGCGGCGCCCGGTCCCCAGGAAGCAAACTACCTCTTTACGGAATTCACCGACCTCATGCTCAGAGAGAAACGCAGCGATGCCTAAGCGCACGGACCTGAAAAAAATCCTCATCATCGGATCGGGGCCCATCATCATCAGCCAGGCCTGCGAGTTCGACTACTCGGGCACCCAGGCCTGCAAGGCCCTCAAGGAGGAGGGCTACGAGGTCGTCCTCATCAACTCGAACCCCGCCACGATCATGACGGACCCCGAGACGGCCGACCGGACGTACATCGAGCCCATCACCCCGGAGGCGGTCGCCAGGATCATCGAAAAGGAGCGTCCCGACGCCATCCTGCCCACCCTCGGGGGCCAGACGGGCCTCAACACGGCCGTCGGTGTCGCGAAGCTGGGCGTGCTGGAAAAATACGGCGTGGAGCTCATCGGCGCCTCCCTCGAGGTCATCCACAAGGCCGAGGACAGGGAGAAGTTCCGAGACGCCATGGAAAAGATCGGCCTGCGTGTGCCCCGCAGCGGCTTCGCCCGCAGCATGAGCGACGTCCTCAAGGTGGCCGACGAGATCGGCTTCCCCATCATCATCCGCCCCTCCTTCACGCTGGGCGGAACGGGCGGCGGCGTGGCCTACAACCGCGAGGATCTCCTCGACATCTCCAAGCAGGGCCTCGATGCCAGCATGATCGGCGAGATCATGCTCGAGGAGTCGGTCCTCGGCTGGAAGGAGTACGAACTCGAGGTGATGCGCGACAAGGCCGACAACGTCGTCATCATCTGCTCCATCGAGAACTTCGACGCCATGGGCGTCCACACGGGCGACTCCATCACGGTGGCGCCCGCCCAGACGCTCACCGACGTGGAATACCAGGAGATGCGCAACGCCTCCATCGCCATCCTGCGCGAGATCGGCGTCGAGACGGGCGGCTCCAACGTCCAGTTCGCCGTCAACCCGAAAAACGGCGAGATGGTCGTCGTCGAGATGAACCCCCGCGTGTCGCGCTCCTCCGCGCTCGCCTCGAAGGCCACGGGCTTCCCCATCGCCAAGATCGCCGCGAAGCTCGCCGTGGGCTACACGCTCGACGAGATCCCCAACGACATCACCCGCGAGACGATGGCCTCCTTCGAGCCGACCATCGACTACGTCGTGACCAAGATTCCCCGCTGGACCTTCGAGAAGTTTCCCGAGACGGAAGACCTTCTCACGACGTCGATGAAGTCCGTCGGCGAGACCATGGCCATCGGCCGGACCTTCAAGGAATCCCTCCAGAAAGCGGTTCGCTCCCTCGAGATCGGCCGCTTCGGCCTGCTGCAGCAGCTCCCCCCCGACATCGAGAGCGCCGAGGAGTTTTTAATCCCCAAGCTCACGACGCCCAACTCGCTGCGGCTCTTCTACATCGCCACGGCCATCCAGTGCGGAATGTCGATCGAGGACATCTCCCGCTACACCTTCATCGACCCGTGGTTCCTGCACCCCATCAAGGAAATCGTGGATTCCGAAAACGCATTCCGGGTCCTCTCGCCGTCGGCCGAGACGCTTCGCGAGGCCAAGGCGCTCGGGTTTTCCGACCGCACCCTGGCGCAGCTCTGGAACAAGACGGAGCAGCAGATCCGGGATCTGCGCAAGCAGCACAAGGTCATTCCCGTCTACAAGCTCGTCGACACCTGCGCCGCCGAGTTCGAGGCCTTCACGCCCTACTTTTACTCGACCTACGAGACCGAGGACGAATCCCGGGCCTCGTCGAAGAAAAAAGTCGTCATCCTCGGCGGCGGTCCCAACCGCATCGGCCAGGGCATCGAGTTCGACTACTGCTGCGTCCACGCCTCTTTCGCCCTTCGCGAGGAAGGCTTCGAGAGCATCATGGTGAACTCCAACCCCGAGACCGTCTCGACGGACTACGACACCTCCGACAAGCTCTACTTCGAGCCCCTCACCCTCGAAGACGTCCTCCACATCCTCGATACGGAAAAGCCCTGCGGGGTGATCGTCCAGTTCGGCGGCCAGACGCCCCTCAACCTGGCTCGCGGCCTTGCGGCGGCGGGCGCCCCCATCCTGGGCACCTCCCCGGAGGCCATCGACCGCGCCGAGGACCGCGAGCGATTCGGCGATATCGTCCGCAGGCTCAAGCTCAACCAGCCCGACAACGACACGGTAACCGACGTCGAGGGGGCCCTGAAGGCAGCCGAGCGGATCGGCTACCCCGTTCTCGTGCGGCCCTCCTACGTACTGGGCGGGCGGGCCATGGAGATCGTCTATGACCCGGCAACCCTTCGCGAGTACATGGAGCGCGCCCTGCTCATCTCGCCGGATCACCCGATCCTCATCGACAAATTCCTGGAAGATGCCGTGGAGCTCGACGTGGACGCCATCAGCGACGGGACAGACACCGTGATCGGCGGCATCATGGAGCACATCGAGGAGGCGGGCATCCACTCGGGCGACAGCGCGTGCGTATTGCCTCCGTTCTCCTTCTCCGAGGATCTCCTCGCAACGATCGAAAAGCAGACCCGCATGCTCGCCCGCGAACTGGGCGTCGTGGGGCTCATGAACATCCAGTACGCCATCAAGGACGGCGTCCTGTACGTCCTCGAGGTGAACCCCCGGGCTTCCCGGACGGTTCCCTTCGTGTCGAAGGCCATCGGCGTGCCCCTGGCGAAGCTTGCCACGAAGGTCATGCTGGGCAAATCCCTCAAGGAGCTGGGCTTGACCCGGAGGATCGTGCCGAAGCACATCTCCGTCAAGGAATCCGTCTTCCCCTTCAACCGCTTCCCCAACGCCGACATCATCCTGGGGCCCGAGATGAAGTCCACGGGCGAGGTCATGGGCATCGACCGCTCCTTCGGGATCGCCTTCGCCAAGTCCCAGATGGCCGCAGGGTTCCAGCTGCCCCGGGAAGGGACCGTGTTCATCAGCGTCCACGACCAGCACAAGGACAAAATGGTCCCCATCGCCAGGACCCTCAAGGACATGGGCTTCCGGCTCCTTGCCACCCGGGGGACGGCTGCTTATCTTAAGGGAAACGGGATCCAGTCCGACACGATCTGCAAGGTGAGCGAAGGCCGCCCGCACGTGGTCGACTTCATCAAGAACGGGGACATTCACCTCGTGATCAACACCGGCATCGGCCGCCGGTCATCCCAGGATGCCTACCACATCCGCCGCGGGGCCCTCATGTACAACATCCCCTACACGACGACCATTGCCGGCGCCAAGGCCGTCAGCGAGGCCATCGGGGCCCTCCAGAAAGAGGAGTGGCAGGTGTGCCCGCTGCAGGAGTACTACAAAGAACAGGGTTCAGGGTACAGGGTACAGGGTACAGGGAAAAAGAAAGAAAAGGCATCAGGCATCAGGCTTCAGGCATCAGGCAAAGACAAGAAGAAAAAGCGGGCGGCGGGCGGCGGCCGGCAGCCAGGAAAAGTCAAGAGACCCAGGGCCTGACGGCGGCATGCTTCCGTTTCCAGGCAAAGGAATCATGAACATCATGATGATGGATGATTGGATGAACGAGGGCAGGCCCCGCGAAGAGTGCGGGATCTTTGCCGTGCACGGCCACGAGCAGGCGGCAAGACTGACCTACTTCGGACTCTTCGCGCTTCAGCACCGCGGCCAGGAAAGCGCGGGCATCACCACGGCGGACGGCAGGACGGTTTACGAGCACAAGGGGATGGGTCTCGTTTCCGAAGTCTTTCACGAAAGCACGCTGCAGAAACTCCACGGCCACATGGCGATCGGCCATGTCCGCTATTCCACGACGGGCTCATCGACCCTGTCCAACGCCCAGCCGTTTCTCGTCCACCACGCCGGCGAACCCTACGCCCTGGGCCACAATGGAAATTTCATCAACGCCCAATTGCTTCGTTCCCAGCTCGAAAAGCAGGGATCCATCTTCCAGTCCACCATGGACAGCGAGATCGTCGTTCACCTCATGGCCCATCATCTTCGCAACGGCTTCGACGAGGCCCTCGTGAAGGCGCTCTGGAAGGTGAAGGGGTCCTACTGCCTCGTGATGCTGACCAAGGACAAGGTCATCGCCGCCCGAGACCCCCGCGGGTTCAGGCCGCTCGCCATCGGGAAGCTCGGCGAGGCCTATGTCGTCGCCTCGGAGACCTGTGCCTTCGATCTTCTCGGCGCCACCTATGTGCGCGACGTGGAGCCCGGCGAGATCGTCATCATTGACAACACGGGCCTGAGGAGCCTGAAACCGTTCCGGAAAGTCCGGCCCGCGCACTGCATCTTCGAGCTCGTCTACTTCGCTCGGCCCGACAGCCATATCTTCGGCCAGAACGTGTACCTCTGCCGCAAGCGGTTCGGTCATCAACTCGCCAGGGAATACTGCCCCGACGTGGATCTCGTCATGCCGTTCCCCGATTCGGGAAACTACGCGGCCCTCGGTTATGCCGAGGAGAGCAGGCTGCCCTTCGAGATGGGCATGATCCGCAACCACTACGTGGGCAGAACCTTCATCCAGCCCTCCCAGGCGATCCGCGACTTCGGAGTGCGGGTGAAACTCAACCCCGTGAAGCCCCTGCTCCAGGGAAAGCGTGTCCTCATCGTGGAAGATTCCATCATCCGGGGGACCACGAGCCGTAACCGCATCCGGAATCTCCGGCAGATCGGCGTGAAGGAAATCCACATGGGAATCAGCTGCCCCCCGACCCGCAACCCCTGCCCCTACGGGATCGACTTCTCCTCGAAGGGGGAACTCATCGCGGCCGAGAAAGGGGAAGTGGATGCCATTGCCCGCTTCATCGGCCTGGACTCCCTGTACTACCTCAGCATCAAAGGCATGGTGGAGGCCACGCAGATGGACCCGAAGAGCTTCTGCCTCGCCTGCTATTCCGGGAAGTATCCCCTCCCCGTCGATGAAGAACTCGACAAGTTCTGCATGGAGGACCGTGTATCGTGCGAACCCCTGCAGGATGATCTCCCCTTTATTTCGTGATCCTCCAGTTACCCGGCATGCCCCGCTGAATGCTTTGCGTCCGACATCAGGCATCAAGAATGCGAAAATCGGAAGAGCAGAAGTGAGGAAGCGCGGATAAAACAAAGAATCGTTTCCATTCCGCTCTTCCGCTCTTCCGCGCCTCCTAACTTCCTTTCCTTACGGGCAACCGGCGCGCAGTCAGGGTATGCGGCCTCCATCAGCGCCTGTCTGATGGGACTCTCAGACGGCGTCTGCGGAAAGGCGGACCCACTGTCCTAGACGACATTCAGACGGGCGCCGATTTTCTTTCTGCGAGAAATATCGATAATAGGTTCAACGAAAGGGAACAAACCGGCAAACCAGGGAGAACAGAGACATGATGACCGGGAACCTCAGAGCGACAGAAGGCAGGATTCGAACAGACCCGCGGATCAACCTGATGGGCGAGAGGGTGGACAGGGTATGGGCGGACCCCATCCTGAGCCCGCGCAAGGGCGTCGATCGCTGATCCCCGGGCAACGAAGACATCAAGGAGGTATCGCCATGAAAGAAAAAGCCAAAAATGTGAAGAGCGACCGGAAATTCTGGAACGACCCGATGAGCTTCCCCGTCTTCGGGCCGAAGCGCAGCAAGTAGGAAGGCAAAAGGGACAAACAGACCAGGCAACCCACCGACAGCCGTCAAGGAGGGCTGAACGATGAAAAAGGCAACGAAAGAGACGAGAAAAGACCGGAAGCTCTGGGCGGACCCCATGTGCTACCCCGTGTTCATCGCAAAGTAAAGAACCCGGCAAAACCGGCAACCATACAATTTGCGACATTTCCTGTGCTGAAGGCCCCCGTCCGGAACCGGTCGGGGGCCTTCATGTTCACCGGACCCACTCGCCGCGAAACCCGCCCTATTTTTCTGAGAGCATCACGAAGCGATTTGTATTACAATACGGCTCGTCGCTGCATCACAGCGTCGAGGGATTCGGGCCTCCGGAGTCCGGATTCCGGAATCCTGATCTCAAAACGATGGACCGGTTATGAGAATTCCCTTCGCAGAAAAGCTGGCTACGAAACGTGTCACCTTCCGCACGGCGCTCTCGACCGTCCTCGTGGCGCTTCTCATCGGGACCGTCGCTCTTCTGGGAGGCCTCTCCTACCACAACCTGAAGCGAAACGCCGACACCCTCTCCGCGCAGGTGCTCGACGAGAGCTCTCTGCGCATCCGGCACTGGGTCGGTACGCTGCTCACCCGCGCCCAGGACCAGGCGGAGATGAATCGCCAGACCTTCGGTTCCGTCCAGCTCCGACCGGAGACGCTGAACTGGCTCACCCGGTACCTGCAGCGGGTGATGGAGACGCAGAGCCATTACTCCTTCCTCTCGGCGGGCTTCGAGAGCGGCCTGGTGCTGTCCGTCGAGCGGCTGCAGGACGGCGGGTTCAGTATCCGGGAGGCCCGGTATGACCGCAAGGCAGGCAAGGCGGTGATCCTCGACTTCCACCCCGAGGACTACCCGAAGCGAAAGGCCTATGATCGCCGGGAATTCCAGATGACCGCCGGGGGGAGACTGCCGGACTGGTACACCGCGGCCCGTGATGCGGAAGGCCCGATCTGGACGGAGGGGCGCACACTTCGCGCAGGCGCCGTGGCGGTGCCGGGCGTCTCCTACGCCACACCCATTTATGACAGGGACCAGGCATTCATAGGCGTCACGACGGTCGACTTCGACATCAGCGCCATCTCCCGTTTTCTCAACTCCAACCCGATCGGAAAGGCGGGATTTGCCTTCATCATCGAGAAGACGGCAGGCGGGAAATACCAGGTCCTCGCCCACCCGCAGCCGGAAATCCTCACCCGCGAGGTGAAGAACGAGCGGGGCCGCACGCAGTTCGAATTCACGGAATGGCAGAAGCTGAGCGACGAGAGGGTCGTGCGCTTCATGGAGAAGTTCTCCGCGAACAGCCGGGACTATCTGGGCCACGATCTCAGGACGTTTCGCTTCAGCGCGGGCGGTGTCGACTATTTCGGGAGCTACCGCCGGATGGCCGGCAGGGACCTGCCGGGATGGATCATCGCCCTCGTCATCCCCTACAACGAGATCATGGGGGTCGTCGACCGGAACAACCTGGAGACCATGCTGATCGGGATCGGGGCCTTTTTCCTGATCCTGCTCTCGAGCGCCTGGATCTCCGCCCTCGTCTCGAAGCCCCTGCGCCGGATCGCCCTGGATTCGGAGGCCATCGGCCGCTTCGAGATCGAGGCCAGGCCTCTCGAGAGCTCGCTGATCCGGGAAGTGGATCAGCTGATGGTGGCCACCCACGACATGAAGCGGGGCCTGCGATCCTTCGGCAAGTACGTGCCGGCCGATCTCGTCCGGCAGATCCTCGCCTCCGGGGGAGAGGCCGAGTTGGGCGGCCAGAAGGCTGCCCTCACCGTCTTCTTTACCGACATCAAGGATTTCACGACGATCTCGGAGCGCATGGAACCCGAAGCCCTCGTGGATCAGCTCGGTGAATACTTCGAGGCGATGAGCGGCGCGCTCAGACAGCAGCCGCCGGCAACGCTCGACAAGTTCATCGGCGACAGCATCATGGCCTTCTGGGGGGCCCCCCTGCCCAATTCCGATCACGCCGTGACGGCCTGCCGCGCGGCGCTTGCATGCCAGGAACGCCTCAAGGGGCTTCACGAAAAGTGGATCCGGGAAGGCAAGCCTCTCTTTTATCAGCGCATCGGAATCAACACGGGCGAGGTCATCGTGGGCAACATGGGCAGCGCAACCCGGCTCAATTACACCGTCGTCGGCGACACGGTAAATACGGCCAGCCGCTTCGAGGGCCTCAACAAGCTCTACGGCACCTGGATCATCATCGGTCAGAGCACCTGGGAACTGGCGAAAGGGAAGTTCCTGGCCCGCCCTCTCGACCTCGTGTCCGTCAAGGGGAGCATGAAGGGCGTGAGGATCTATGAGCTGATGGCCGAGGCGGCCGGCGCCGGCGAGAGCACACGGGCGGTGGCCGGTCTCGCCGCAGAGGCGATGGAGCACTACCTGAGCCGTCGATGGAGTGAGGCGATTGCCTGTTACGACCGGATCCTGGAGATTCAACCGGGCGATCAGCCTTCCCGGATCATGAAAGACCGCTGCCGGGACATGCTGGCGAGCCAACCGCCCGAGGACTGGAACGGCGTCCACCGCATCGAGAGCAAATAATCGCATTGAATGAAAGGAGATCACCAACCGTGACGCATCGAAGACCCCTCACCGCTATGGCCGCAGGCGCCCTTGTGATCGGCGCCGTCATGCTGCTTTCGTCCTGCGCCGCCAACCCCGTCAGCGGCAGGCAGGACTTCATGCTGATCAGCGAGCAGGAAGAAATCGACATGGGCCGAAAGGTCGACGCCTCGGTGAGCCGGGAGTACGGCCTGTACGACGACCCGCGCCTCACCGCCTATGTGAGCGACATGGGTCGCAAACTGGGAAAGCTCTCCCACCGCCCGCAGCTCGACTACAGCGTCAAGCTCCTCGATTCCCCCGTCGTGAACGCCTTCGCAGCCCCCGGGGGCTATCTCTTCTTCACGCGGGGAATCCTGGCCACCCTCAACAGCGAGGCGGAACTGGCCGGGGTCATGGGGCACGAGATCGGACACGTCACGGCACGGCACTCGGCCCAGCAGCTGAGCCGCGCGCAGGTGGCGCAGATCGGGCTGTTCATCCCCCAGGTGCTCGGTGTGCCCCTGTTGTCGGGTCTGGCAGAAATCGGGATGGGGCTCTTCTTCATGAAATACAGCCGCGACAACGAGCGGGAGGCCGACTCCCTGAGCGTGGAGTACGCGACCAAGGCGGGCTATGACGCCTCGCAGATGGCGGGCTTTTTCGAAACGCTCCAGCGGATGGACCCGCAGTCGGACCGCAGCGGCATGCCGGCCTGGTTTGCCACGCATCCCAGCCCCGAAGACCGCGAACAGGCCATCAGGGCCCAGTCGCAGCAAGCGCAGCGGCAAATGGGTGTGACCCGACCGCGAATCGAGCGCGAGGCCTACCTGAGGGCGATCGACGGCATCGTTTACGGCCAGGACCCCCGGGAGGGCTACGTGGAGGGGGGCGCCTACTACCACCCCGGCATGCGCATCCAGTTCCCCGTGCCCGCCGACTGGAAGGTGAACGACACGCCGACGGCGGTGCAGATGTCGAGCAAGGACAAGAACGCCGTCATCCTCTTCACCGGTGCGCCCGGCAAATCACCGGAAGAGGCGGCCCGCAGCTTCGTCTCGAAGACCAAGGCCCGCGTCCTGCAGAGCCAGTCCGTTCGTGTGGGCGGTTTTGCGGCCCACCGGCTCGTCGCAGAGGTGCAGTCCCGCAGCGGCACGATCCGGACCCTTTCCTACTTCATCCAGAAGGCCAATGGGATCTACCTGTTCGGGGGACTCAGCGCACAGCGCAATTACCCCCAGTACGAGAACCTCTTCGAGAGTACCCTGAGCCGCTTCGCGGAGCTGACCGACGCGCGCAGGATCAACGTCCAGCCGGACCGCGTCAGGGTGCGCCGCGCCGCGAAGGCCGACACCCTCGGCAATGCCCTCCGGGCGCTCGGCGTCCCCGAGAACCGCATCCAGGAGATGTCTCTGCTCAACGGCGGAGAGCCCAACGAACCGGTCCCCCCGAACACCCTGCTCAAGGTCGTGGAACGCGGCAGGTAGAACACCGCTTTCAACACCGGAGCGCAGTGGGACGGAACGGATCCCACCCGCCTCAGAGGGCTTCGATGGACAGATCGATCGTTTCCACCGGTGGCCCCGCGGGGCTCCAGCGCAGCTTCCACCGTGAAACGCCTGTCAGCAAGGACGAAGCGGCGCCCTCCTCCCTGAACTCCGCCCAGGCGGAGAAATCGATCCACCAGTTCAGGGCCGCCTTGTAGCCCCAGAGGTGAACCTTGCTGGCCACTCCGGGATGGGCGGCAAGGATGAGGTCGTAGACATCCCACGTGAGCTCCCCGCCGGGCGGGATCGAGTCTGCGGGCGTGGCGCGCTTCAGGGCCTCCGTTGCGTCATGGACGAGCCCCCGCTCCTCGGAGAGGGTTGCGTGCGGCACCAACCCGGCGGCGGTGACGCTGCCTGCATTGTGGAGCGAGAGGATCGCCCTGGCGAAAGGGATCTCGCGCCCCCCGGTGATGCGGAGTGTTGAAGGGAAGGCTCTCAGGGTGAAGTCCAGGTTGCCGTACATGGTGTTGCCCTCCGCTGCAGTCATGTCTTTTCCGGCGATTCACCAAACCGGAACGTGTCCAGCCGGCCTTTCTCCAGATCCACGTAGGCCATCACGTTTCGAAAGATGCTGCCGCGCCCGAGCAGAATCTTGAGTACCTCCATGGCCTGGAGGGTGCCGATGAGCGCGGCCGTCACGGCGGGAACGCCCAGGACGGCTTCCGGCCGGTCCGGGCCGTCCCGGTCCGCGGATTCCCCGTAGAGATGCTTCACGCCGGCGTCGCCCGGCAGGACGGTCATGACCCTGCCCTCGAAGCCTGCCAGTGCCCCGTGCACCATGGGGATGCCCAACCGTCCGGCCGCCTCCTGCAGCAGCAGGCGGTCGGGTGCATTGTCCAGGCCGTCGACGACGACATCGCTGCCTTCCAGGATTCCATCGATCACATCGGCCTCGATCCTCGCGGGGAGAGGGATCACGCGGATGCCCGGGTTGATCGATGCCACGGCCTGTGCAGCGGCGCGGGCCTTCGGCTTCCCCAGCGTCTCTCCCACGCAAAGGGCCTGGCGGTTGAGATTCGTCTCGTCGAAGTAATCGCAGTCCACGACGACGAGAGTCCCGACGCCGAGGCGCGCCAGGAGCACGATGACCTGCCCGCCGAGTCCCCCGGCGCCCACAACGGCAACCCGCGATTCGGCAAGCCGGAGTTGCTCCGGGGCGGAGAGGATCTCCACGTTGCGGATGTATCGGTACGGGTAGACGCCCAGCTTGAGCGCCTCTCGGTAGATTTCCTGAAGAGTGACCCCGCTCTGCCGGGCGATCTCGCGGGCAGCGCGGTCCTCCAGGACGTCCGCTTCGCGCCCTGCCGGATCCGTTATTTTTTCCGCCCGCCTGCGAATCCGGACTTGAATGTCAGGACTCATCGGCCCGCCCCCTCTTCAGCAATATGAATTGTGGCCTTCAGGCCACTTTCCGTCCAGGCTCCCTCTCCCTTGAGGGGAAAGGGTCGGGGTGAGGGTGAGTGCTGCAGCGCAGCCATCCCGTTTTCCCATCATCCGAATCCGTTTGAAGAAATTTTCGCAGTCGGTTATGCTTCATACAAGGTGTGATGAAACCATGAAAGTCGAACTCAACCTCTATGCTTCCCTGGCCCGCTTCGTCCCCCGCGGGGGGACGCTGGAGGTCGGCGAGGATACCACGATCCTGGGGTTGCTTCGGCGTCTCGACGTGCCGATGGACAGGGTGAAGATCATCTTCCTCAACGGCATCCACGCCAGCGGCAACGAAACCCTGCATGAAGGGGACCGCGTGGGGATCTTCCCTCCCGTGGCCGGCGGCTAGGAAACAAGGACAAAGGATCAAGGAAGAATGAGGTCCGGTGACTGCCGCGCAGCGGCACCCGTCCCTACCCCCTAGTCCCTCGTCCCTTTCCCCTCCTGAGCAATCGTAACCCTCAAGGTAACTCTCGCCTGCCCCTCGAGTCCTTCCAAGTCCCCCAAGCCCTCCCGGCAATCCCCCGGTAGTTCCCTGATCACTTCCGAAAGATCCCCGGCACCGACCTCGATGCCGCGCTCGAGAAGTTTCGGACCCAGTTCTCGCAGGGCCATGCCGAAGAGTTTCATGGTGATGCGGCCTTCTCCGATCCACCGCGGTGCCGCATTGTCATCGTCCCGGTGCGTGATCCCGCTGCGCATGGGGGCATAGAACCCGCCCCTTCGGAGCATCGCGCCCATCAGGCCCGGCATGGCGGGCGCCAGGGCCAGTGTTTCACCGTCCCGGATAAAGGCCCCGTCGATGTCATCGACGGGCTTGCCGTCGAGAAAGACGGTCTGCAGCCGCGTCTCGATGTACTCGTCGGTCAGGCCGAGCCCGTCGCGCAGAAGTACCCGGATCGGGCAGCCAACAGGTACCCCCAGCACAAACCCTTTCTGGAGCAGCGGGAAGAAACAGGGCACCCGGTCCGCCGGCACAGTTAAGCACAGCCTGCCCGCAGCGCCGGGAACGGCGAGGTTCGATTCTGTCATGGGTTATAGACACCCTCCCCTTCATCCCCTCCCGCCGGAGATTGAGTTGCAGTCCTCTTTGGTCATTGCGAGCGACCGACGGGAGCGCGGCAATCCCGAACATGCCGGATGAATGGGATTTTCCCCCTCACCTCTATCCTCTCCCGCCGGGGGAGAAGATCAAGGTAACGGGTTTTCGCAGGAGATTGCTTCTTCGCTGTCGCTCCTCGCAATGACGGAAAAAGGGATGCCTTCGCAATGACATCGCGACAGGGTCTCCCCCGGAAACGGAATACGGCGAAACGATACAATCCTCACCAGTCGAAAACCTTGTCCAGGTCCGCGTCGCTGACCTGGAACGTGACGTTGTGCGGGGGAAGCAGCTCCTTGCGGAAGAATTCCGGCAGGCGGTCCTGCGCCTTTGTGAGGCCGGCCTGCGCGTTGAACTCCCGCTCCCACGTGAGAACCTTTTTCCCCAGCGCCGTGACGTCGTCTCCCGTCATGTTGACCCCGTAGAAGGCGCTGAGCAGGTCGAGAAGCGCCTGGAAGGTTTCGGGCTGGTCCATGACCGCAAAGGCGATGAAGAGGCACATTCCCGTCGAGTCGATGGCGGCCGTGGCGATCTGGAGATTGCGGGAAAGCTCGATCTGGCCCTCCGGTTTCAGCGGGTCCACGTAGCCCCCCACCTTGAGGATGTTGGTGGCCACGGCGTAGCCTGCCGTGTGATCGGCGCCCATGGTGCTCGTGGCGTAGGTCACGCCGATCCCCTGGATCGCCCGCGGGTCGTAGGCGGGAAGGGCCTGGTTCTTCACGACGGGGACCCGCTCGACGCCGAAGGCCCGGCCCGTCATGGCGGCGCCGTTCCCCAGGATGCGACCCAAGGCGCTCCCCTTGCCCACTTCCCTGATGAGATTGATCGCGGCCTGGCCGTCACCGAACCTAGCGATGCCCGCCTCCATGGCCACGCCGATCGTCGCGCCCATCTCGATCGTGTCCAGGCCATAGTCGTCGTCCAGCCGGTCGAGCATGGCTATTTCGTCGATGTTGTCGATGCCGCAGTTGGCGCCGTGGGCCCAGACGGTCTCATACTCGGGCTGCTTGGTCAGGTAGTGGCCGTCCTTGTCGTGGAAGATCCCCGAGCAGCGGATCACGCAGCCCCGGTGGCAGCCGTGGGTCGGGTTGCCGCCGCGGGCCTTCTCCAGCTCCGCCTCAGTCTCGCCGCTGATCTTCGATGTCCCGACGAAGCGGCCCCAGAGGAAGTTGTGCGTGGGGTAGGCGCCCGCCTCGTTGATCACGTTGGCGAGGATGTTCGTGCCGAAGGACGGGAGCCCCTCGCCCGTGACCGGGTGTTTCCTCAACCCGTCCACGAAGGTCTTGTTGGCTGCCTTGAATTTATCGGGGTCTTTCGGGGCACAGTGGCTCGTCCCGGTGTCGTCCAGGACGATCACCTTGACCCCCTTGGAGCCCATGACGGCGCCGAGGCCGCCGCGGCCCGCGTGGCGGGTGGGCCTCAGTTCCATGTCCGTGAAGGCCACTGATGCGGCGCACATCTTCATCTCGCCCGCGGGGCCGATGGAGACGCAGGCGATCTTGTCGCCGTGCTCGCCCTTCATCTTCTCGACGAGGTCGTAGTTGCCGAGCATCTTGAGACTGTTGTCGCGGGTGACCTTCACGCCGTCCTTGTTGACAAAGACCTTGTAGAGATCGTTCTCCCCGGGCTTCCCCTCCAGGATGATGGCCGCGTAGCCCAGCCGGGCCAGCACCTGGGAAGCTTGTCCCCCGGAGTTCGATTCCTTGATGCCGCCCGTCAGCGGGCTTTTTGCGCCCACGGAGCAGCGCCCCGACATGGCCGCAATGGTTCCGCTGAGCATACCCGGGGCAATGACGAGCTTGTTGTCCTCGCCCAGAGGATGTGCCAGGGGCGGCACTTCCTTCGACACGACGGCGGAGGTCAACGCCCGGCCGCCCAGCCCCGCATACTCTCCGACAGGGATTACGCTGACCGCAGGACCGCCCTCTGCACTCATGTTGATTCGGAGCAGTTTCTCCATGATCCGTCCTCCTTGTTGATGAGGTCCCCAGGGGTCCTTGAGTCTTCGCGCCGCGGGTTCAAAGGAAAACCATCAGGGGCAAAAGGGTCTCAAGGTTTTCTTCTGCGATGATCAGGGTGGCTGTTGGATAATGAGGGAGATACGACAGGATAATTCGCTGATCTGACTCTATGGCAACGACTTGCCTTTGTCAATTATGTCTAATTAGACATAACCTCGTGCCGATGCACAAAGGCAGCCGGCACGGATCGCCTACCCCCCCGAGGGTCGCTCTCGCGCCGGCCCTGCCACGATCATCTTGACATCGTGGTCCCTGCCGAGATGTTCGAGGCTCTCGATGCGCAGACCGGCCTGGAGCACATGCTCCAGCGTCAGGTGGTTGGTGATCGTCGGGCCCATGAGCCGCGCGATCACGGAACCCAGCATCCCCATGAGGGGCCCCGGTTTCCCGGGTTCCTTTGCGACGTGCTCCAGGAGCAGGATTTTCCCTTCCCCCTTGACGACCCGCCCCAATTCGCGGAGTCCCCGGACCGGGTCGGGAACGGAACAGAAGACGAATGTGGAGACGACGGTGTCAAAGACGCCTCCGCGAAACTCGAGGGCCTGTGCATCAGCCAGGTGGAGCTCGACGGCAAGGCCCAGCCGCCGGGCCCGCTGCCGGGCCGCGGCCAGCATCTTCTCGGCGATGTCGATGCCCGTGAGGGCCACGCCGGGGGGATACCAGGGGAAATTCTTCCCCGTTCCCACACCCACCTCGAGCGTGCGTCCGCCCGCATGGGCGAGAAGCTTCTGCCGCCAGGGCCGGAAGGTGCGCTCGTCCAGGACCTCGACGAGATCGTAGAGCATTGCGACCCTGTTGTAGTGCTCTCGCGCAGCTTCCTTTTCGCGATCTGCAAGCCGGACAGCCTCTGTCATGGCAACGCCTCCCACGGGTGAAAAATATCGTTGAACGGTTCCTGCATTCCGGCCGTCGTGGTTTGAGCTTTTTTTGAACGGCTCCGTAAACGAACCCCTCGAGCCGGGCCGCGTCGCCGGCCCTTTTCATCCATTGTCCGGAATCGTCCCCTGAAAAACCATAAGGCATTCCCCGACGGCGGATATCGAAAAACCTTAGGCCGAGCGCCGGCATACTCCCTTCGATCTCCGCGGGAAATCATTCAGGGAAAACAAAAGCCCCGCAGGACGGCGGGGCTTTTTCAACGGGTTCAGAGGGTTCGATCTACCTGGCGGGTTTCCTGGACGGCCTGGCGGTTTTCTTCAGGCTCCTCGCTTTCGCGGCGGCGGCCTCTTTCTCGAGCTTTGCGATTTTTTTCTTGAGCACGTCGATCTCTTTTTTCAACGGGGCGTGGAGCTTGTCCTGGGCATCGGACATCACCTTCTCGATGCGCCCTTCCAGATCCTTCGTGGCCACCTTCGATTTTGCCACCAATTCATTCACCAGCGCCCGGCCTTCCTTCTCGGTGATCTCCCCCTTCTTGATCAGTTCCGCAACGGACTCTTCGACCTTCTCCTTCCCCATGTAGAAAAGGCCGACACTGAGCAGTTTCACTTTCCTGATGAAGTCCTGCATGGCTCTTCCTCCTTTTTTATTTTTACCATGATACCGCCCTTCGGCCGCGTAATGCAAGACAAAGGCACCCGCGCCTTCTTCGGCCAGGTGAATTCTCAACTGGATGGCCGGCCACTTCGGCAAGACCGCCAAGGGGCTCGGCCGTTTCCTGAGCTCCGCCCTTCCCTTCCTGAAGCGGAACTGATCCTTTTCAAGAACGGTCCGACCGCGGGACCCGCGCCGCCCACAAAAAAGCCCCGCCGACCGGCGGGGCTTCCTTCTGCATTGCCCTCTTCACTTTTGCGATTTCCTTCTGCAGGCTGTCGGCTGACGGCTGTCGGCTTCTTTTTTAAGACAGCTTCAGCAGGGTCACCTCGGGCCTCGCGTTGAGCCTCACGGGGGTGAGCGAGGTGCCGATTCCGCGGCTCACGTAAAGGCGGGACTCGTCGATCCGGAAAAGCCCTTCCGGGTAAGGCGACCGGAGGTGGGCCACGCTGATTGCCCTCTTGGGAAGGCTCAGCTTGATCTGCCCGCCGTGATAGTGGCCGGCCAGGGTCAGTGCAACACCCTGCCCGGCGGCCTCGGGGAAGATCTCCGGCCGGTGCGAAAGCAGGATCGTCGGGATGTCGGGGGTCAGGCCGCGCAGGGCGGCTTCGAGGTCGGGTTTTCCGGCATGGAGGTCGTCGATGCCGGCAACGGCGAAAGGCCCCTCCGGGGTATGGATCACCCGGTGGGTATTGCGCAAAAGCGGGATGCGGTGCTGCCGGAATACGGCCGTCAGCCCTCCCGCCTCGGCGTACCAGTGATCGTGATTGCCCAGCGTGGCGAAGGTGCCGTAGGGGGCTCTGACACGGGCCATCTCCTCGACGCACTCCGGGAGAAAGGCGATCGAGTTCGTGATGTAATCCCCGGTAAGGACGAAAAGGTCGGGCTGCAGGTCGGTGACCTGTTCGGCGTAACGCCGCAGGTCCTGCCGGGTCATGAAAAGCCCCGCATGGATGTCCGTGAGCTGAACCACCCGCAGGGTGCGGCCGAAAGGCAGCGCAATCTCCCGCACCTCGTAGGCCCTGCCCGCGTAGGCGGCGCCATAGCCCGAAAGGACAAAGGGCGCCACGGCCAGCGCGCCCGCCCCCGCCTGCAGGAAGCGGCGCCGGCCCGTGTCGACGACGGCGTCATGCG
>DIFQ01000077.1:25155-25333 GCA_002419215.1 Syntrophaceae bacterium UBA5744 | reverse complement strand
TTTCGCTTCGCGAAGAGCGGTTACCGAAAACGCGTCAAACTTCGCGATCCAGAATCCCGCTCAATCGCTTTTTACCAAGAACAAGATTTGGGCAAAAGCCCGTCATTTCTCTTCACTAGTCACTAGCCACAAATCACGAATCACTGCCCCGAAGGCAGCCACGACGCCATCGAGGGCA
>DIFQ01000077.1:0-25078 GCA_002419215.1 Syntrophaceae bacterium UBA5744 | reverse complement strand
GTCGAGGAGCGTCTTGAGAAGCTCCAGGCGCTTGAGGGCAGGGTGGTTGGCGTCGTTGAACCGGCAACCGCCGACGTGGCAGCCCAGTACGGCGACACCCGTTGCGCCGCTGGCGAAGGCGCGGATCACGGCGTCGGGTTCCACGTAACCCGCGCAGTCCACCGGGATGACCCGGTAGGATGCGGGCAGCTCGATGCGCTTGCGCCCGGCGCCGTCGGCCCCGATGAGGCCGCACCAGCGGCAGGCAAAGACGAGGATTTTCACGTTTCCCCTTTCGGCGGACATGTCAGCGCACCTCCCGGAAGGCCCGCCGGATCATTTCTCCCACGGCCCGGTAGTTCTGCTCGGGCACCTGCATGGCCCCGTTGGGGCAGACGGCGACGCAGCCGCCGCAGGCCTTGCAGCGGACCTTGATGACGCGGCTCACGGACCGGTTTCCCGTCCGCTGGAGCCGGCAGGCCTCGTAGGGGCAAACGGCGACACAGTTCCCGCAGCCCGTGCAGGCGGCGGCATCGGCGAAGGCGTGGCCGAGCTTTCCGCCCGGCACGCGGCTCATCGTGAGAGCCGACACCCTTTCCCGTCCCAGGAAGGAGGCCGCCTTGACGGCCGCCGCTTCGCCCTGGGCGATGGCCTGGTCCGACGAGACGGGCCACCGGGCCGTCCCGCTGATGAAGATGCCGTCGTTTCTCGTCTCCACGGGGTGAATCGGGTAGACCTCTGCGTAGAACCCGTACCGGTCGACGGGGATGTTCAACATCCGGGCGAGCGCCGCTGCATCGGGGTCCGGGATGAAGGGCGTGCTCAGGACGAGCAGGTCCGTCTCGATAAAACGGTTGACGCCGCTGATCGTGTCGAAGACCTCGACGCCGCTCACCTGGTCGAACCCGCGCACCTCCGGGGGACGGTCCGCGTCGAAGCGGATGAACTGGACGCCTTTCTGGAGGGCCTTGCGGTAGTAGGCCTCCAGCACGCTTCCAGGGGTCATGATGTCCCGGTGCAGCACATAGGCCTTTGCCCCGGCGTTCTCGTCCATGACCCGCATCGCGTTCTTCAGCGAAAGGGGGCAGCAGATCGTCGAGCAGTAGGGCCGCTCGCCGTTCCGGGCGCCGACACACTGGACGAATACGGCCGTTTTACAGCCGGCCGTCCCGGTGGCAAAACGCCTCTCCATCTCCATCTGGGTGATGACGTTCTTGACCTTGCCGTACCCGAACTGGCCCTGCGGGAAGAGGATCCGCGCCCCCGTGGCGAGCACAACGGCCCCCACGCGAAGGGCGGCGTTGCCCCCGGGCCCTGCAAGGCTGATCTTGAAGTCGCCGGCATACCCCTTGACGGCGGAAACCTTCGTCTTTGCGTAAAATCGTATCAGGGGATTCCTGCCGGTCTCTTCCACGAGGGAACGGATCTTCTCCGGTCCCGGCTCGTCGGCGGGATAGGTCTTCGTGATCATGTTGAGAATGCCGCCCGGCGCCGATCCGCGGTCGACCAGGTGGGTCTTGAACCCGAGACGGGCCAGGCCGGCGGCCGCCGAGAGGCCGGCAGGACCTGCGCCGATCACCAGGGCTTCCTGCTGCACCCGGATGGCGATGTCTTTCGAATCCCGCATAATCTGCAACAGCCCGATCTCCATGTCGAGCTGGTTTGCCGCCTTGCGCGTGGCCCCTTCGGCGTCCTTGCCGTGTACCCAGGCACAGCCTTCCCGCAGATCCACCGTGCGCACCGACCGGACATCGGCGCCCTCTTTTTCGAGGCCGAGCTTCACGAATTCCATTTTCCCGAAGGGCGAGCAGGCGCCGAGGACGACCTTGCCGATGCCGCGCTCGAGCATCAGGGAATGGGTTTTGGCCGCGTCACCGGGCAGGCACAGGGATTCCACGATCGTGACGGAATCCACGGCAGGGTCGTTCTCAATCCTTTTTTTCAAGGAATGGAGGTCGATGACCTTCCCGATCTCGCCGAAGCAGTTGCAGAGGATGACGCCTGTTTTTGCCATTTCAGTTCTTGTCCGTAATCGATCTGAGCGCGGCCGACGACGCCTGGATCGCCGACTCCGTCACGTCCGCCGGCTCCATGACGAAGCCGCAGGACGTGGCCGTTCGTGCTACGAAGCCCTCGGCATCCAGCTCGGGCGAGGCAGTCGCGCCGGGCAGGGACGAAAGGGCCGGTTTCAGGTTTCCGTTCAGGATGACCATGTCGAACTTCCAGATCTCGCGTTTCTGCGTCGAGGTGTCCTCGAACTTCACGGCGATGCCGTCGCCGCCGGGCAGGGGATAGATGAGCGAGGGCCGGCCGCGAACGAGCCGGACGCCGTTCCCCCCGAAGTCGCGCATGGCGTATTCGTGATAATCCCGTCCCACCGTGCGAAGATCCGTGTAGAGGATGGCGCAATGGACATCGGGGTTTCTGCGCTTGACCCACTGGGCCTGCTTCAGGGCGTGCATGCAGCAGACGGCCGAGCAGTGGGGCAGGAGCCTGAGGTCCCGGGCGCCTGCGCACTGGATGAAGGCGATGCTCCGGGGCACGGCCCTGTTGGAGCGACGCAGGATGGCTCCCCTGTTTTCGCCGGACTCGGCCTTCCAGGCCTCGAATTCGAGCGACGTGAGGATGTCCGGGTGCGTTCCCCATCCATATTCTTTCAGTGGCTCCAGGCTCACCTCGGTGAACCCGGCCGACCAGATGACCTCGTCCACGGCCAACTCCGCCTTCTCCTCTTCACGATCGAAGCCGATGGCTTTTGTGGGGCACGCATCGACGCAGGCGCGGCAATCTCCGCATCGATCCCGGTCGATGAGGTAGACGGGTGGATAGGCATGCTCCCAGATGGGGCGCGCCACGCCCTTCGGGCAGGCGCTTTCACAGCGGCCGCAGCAGATGCACAGCTCGGGGTCGATCACAGGCGTCGATTGCGTGATGACGGCCCGGTAGCCGCCGCTGGTATTTTCCAGGGTTTCGACTCTGCCGTTTTTGTGGATGGAGATTGCGGGACTCTCCTTGCAGCGCCGGATCTCCGTCCAGAGGGGGCAGAAGGCGCAGTGATCAGTCGGGTAGAACTTGTCGAGCTTCGCCACCTGGCCGCCGAGGTCGTAGCCGCTCTCGACGAGGTGGACCCGGTGCCCGCTGCCGGCCAGGTCGAGGGCCGCGGACATGCCCGCCACCCCTCCGCCTACCACCAGCACCGTCTTGGTTTTCTTGTCTGTAATCTTCATTCTTGAATCTTTGAACCCTATACCCGAGACCCTAGACCCGATACCCGAGTTTATTCCTCTTCCTCTTCTTCCTTGATGATCCCGTAATGTTCTCCCAGCTTGTTCACCCGCTTCTTCAGCCAGTCCGTGAACCCCTCTTCGCGCCCGTGACCCCGTCCGTCCTCCTCCTCGCGACGAAGGGCGATGTGCTTCTCCGGCGGTGGGATTCGCTTCACCTTGTCGTAGTGCGTGACGATGGACTTGGGCTTCGTGGGGCAGCGTTTCTCGCAGGCGTTGCAGCCCGTGCAGGGATCCTCGAGAACGACGGGGTATTTGTCCTTCTCGAGAATGATCGCATCGTAGCGGCAGGCGTCGAAGCAGCGCGTGCAGTCTTCCTGGCCCGTCCAGGCGAGGCAGGTCTCGCGGTTGATGACGGCATTGCCGATGTCGACCTCGTCGCGCGAAATTTTGGCGATGGCACCCGTCGGGCACTCCTTGATGCAGGCCATGCAGAAGATGCATTCCTTGTGGCGAAGGATGGGGGTTCCGAAACTCGTGATGCCGCCCTCGAGACCAGCAGGGCGGATCGCGTCGGTGGGGCAGACGTCTACGCAGCGGTAGCAGCGTGCGCAGTACTCGAGAAAGGATTTCTCTTCGAGGGCCCCGGGCGGGCGCGGGATTTCCCTGGCCCCGCTTACCTTAAAGAGGCCAAAAATGACGGCTGAGACGGTGCCGCTGACGAGAAGCTGGATCGTATCCCTGCGTGAAAAGGCCATGGGCGTATTTGTCCCCTGATTGTTCCAGGTTCCGTGTCACCGACCCCTCTCCTCCGCGGTTACGGACCAATGAACTATAACGAAAGCGGGAAAGAAAAGCAAGGGCGGGTGAGCGAGTCACCCGCCCTTGCCGTGGAAATCAAACGGTTAGAGGTTGTACTTCTTCTTTGCTGCGTTCAACTCGCCGATGAAGGCATCCATGCCGTAGGCCTTGAGGGTCGCCTCCGTCGGGATACCCTTGGCGTCCCAACCGAAGAAGCCGTAGGTGTCGGCTTCCATCTTCTTCTGATCCTCAGCCGTGAAGATGGCGTCCTTCTTGGGGCCGGCCGGCAGCTTCTCCGTGAAGAACCGCTTGGGCAGCCGGTCGTCCTTGGAGCTGATGCCTTCGCGGACGTTCAGGAGGCGTTCGGCCGTCATGATCCGCTTGGCCGTCGTCCAGTAGTCCTCGGGTTTCATGTTCCAGCCGCAAAGCCCGTTTAGCATGTCGGTGACGATCTTGTCCGTATTGGCACCCCAGATCAGCATGGAGGTGAAGGAGCACGAGCAGAGCGAGTCGGCCATGGCCGTCATGGCAAGGGCCTTGGAGCCCTGGCCCTCGTGGTGATCACCGCCGTTGGTGCCCATCGTGTAGCTGTAGGCTCGAATCTTGTCGCCCCGCGGGTCGTGGGCTGCAAGCTCGCGGCCCTTCACGACGTTGGCGTAGGCGTCGGAGCCCTTTCCGATCTGCTTGGACATCCTCGCCACGCCCTGGGCCATGAACTTACCGGCCTTGCCTTCCCTGAGGGCGATCTTCCGGATCATGGCCATGTAGGTGTCGCAATCGCCCCACTTGGGCTTCAGACCGTCGAGATCGGCGGGCTTGATGGCGCCTTTCTCCATGGCTTCCGTCAGGAAGCCCAGCGTTCCGCCCGTGGAGATGTTGTCGAGACCGTAGGCGTCGCAGGCCTCGATGAGGGCGGTCATCTCGTCGAATTTCGTCATGCCGAGATTGGAGCCCAGCAGGCCGCCGGATTCGTACTCGGGCGACTCGGCCACGAGGCCCTTGTACTTGCCGTCGCGGATGACGCCCAGCTTCAGGCAGTGCGCCGGGCAGTTGGTGCAGGAGGAATGACGCTTCCAGAAGGTCCGCGCCGCCTCCTCGCCGCCGATCTTCACGACGTCGGGGTACCAGGTGGTCTGGAAATTCTTCGTGATGAGCGAGCCGTGGAGGAAGTGCTTGAGCTCCATCAGGCCGCCCGTGCCCCATCGCTTGAGGCCTTCCCATGCCTCGCCGGCGATATTGATCTCCTTGCCGGTCCTGGCGGCGGCGAGGAACTTGGCGTTGTCCGCGACGGGCACGGCGTACTTCGTGCCGCGCACGGCGAACCCTTTGAGCTTCTTGTCGCCGAAAACAGGGCCCGTGTTGCTGCGCGACGCGGCGCGGAACCGCTCGACGATGACGTTGGCCTGCAGGGCGCCGTTCTCACCGGCCGGGCCGATGACGGCCGTCCGGATCTCGGGGTCCTTCATTTCCTTGATCATCATCTCGTGGGCCTCGTCGGTTGTCTTGCCCCACATCCTCGAGGCGTCCTTGAACTCGACCTTGTCGTTGACGACGGTAAACCAGGTGGGCTTCTTCGCCTTGCCCTTGATGTAGATGCCGTCCCAGCCGGCGAACTTGATTTCGCTGGCGATGTGAGCGCCGCACTCTGAATGATTCAGGCGGCCCGTCAGGGGGCTGATGTTGACGAAGCAGGTCCTGTGGGAGACGGCCATGGTGCCAGACAGGGGCCCGGGCCCCACGAAGACGAAGGCGTTCTCGTCGAAGGCGTTCTTGCCCGCCTTGTACTCCGTCAGGGCATAGTAGGCCCCGAGGCCGCGGCCGCCGATGTATTGCTGGAGGATCTCATCGGAGACCGGCCGCGTCTTGTAGGTCAGCTTGCTGAGGTCGATCTCCAGTACCTTTCCGAAATTTCCGCCTTTGGGTGTTGCCATCGTTCTCACCTCCCCTTCCTGGTCTTCGCAGGAACGACCCGCTTGCCCTCAACGTTCGGGTAGAACAGGAGGTTCGCGAGGTCCTTGCCCGCCTGTTCCGGCGTCACGGAACGGTAGGCCATGTTGACGCCAAGCCCGATGGGACGGCCCATGAGGCAGGGCCCCTGGGGGTTGCCGGCCTGCTCCTGGCAGGCCTTGACGCACTGGGGGTCGCCGCCGCAGAGGTCGCAGATCAGGGGCTGGCCCGTGTCGGGGTTGCCGCGGATGTACTTGGCCGGGCAGGCCTCCTGGCACTTCATGCACTTGGCGCCCAGGCAGATCTTCTCGTTGAGGACGATGCCGTTGGTCTTGGGATCCTTCTGGATCGCCTTCGGGGTCGTGGGGCAGGCCGCGATGCAGGGGGCGTCGTCGCAGTGCCAGCACATCACGGGGACGTCGACGATGTCCTTGTACTTGGCGATGTAGATGCGCGACAGGGCAGGGCGCGCGGTGCCGGTGTGGAACAGCGAGCAGGCAAATTCGCAGCTCCGGCAGCCCGTGCAGTTCTGCCGCTCGGCGAAGCGGTACTTCTGCGCGTAAGGCTTGGTGCCCGGCGCGGTCTGGACCGAGTACTGCGCCTCGGCCTTCTTCGGGGCGATGCCGCCGATGGCGGTGATCGCAAGGGCGCTTCCCGCCGCCGTGGCGGTTCCTCTCAGGAAGTCACGACGGGTCGTTTCCTTCTTGAGAACGTCAGGCAGTTTCTTTTCTTCCATGTCTAACCTCCATTGGATTGCCTCGTGTTAACGGCTTGACACATCAATGAAATGAAACCGGGCACACCTCCTTTCACGGTGTCTCTCTATTTTTATTTAATTCGGGTTCAAACGGTCCCCTCCAGCTGAATCGAACAGGATTTCAACCGGGAGTGTTTACTTCATCTTGCTCGTGTAGACGTAGTCGTTCGATTTCTGGGCCTCGTGGCACTTGATGCACTCGTCGATCTTGCCTTCCTGGTCCACCTTGCCGCTGGCCTTGAACTGCGCCCAGAACCAGTCGCCGCCCTTGGGGTTGTAGCCCTTCACCTTGTACATCACGTCGACGTGCTTGAGCTTCTTGTTCTTGTCGAAGTTGTCCTGGACGATCATGGCCCCGTCGGCGAACTTGCCCTTCTTGGCCTTGATGGAGTCGAAGGCGATCTGGTTCACGTAGCTCGTCAGGAACGCCCCGTGGGGCTCGGGCCCCTTGTACTGGGCCTCGGTGCCGGGCCACATCTTCCAGCTCTGGTATTTTGCCTTCTGGATGAAGTCCCAGACGGACTTGCCGTCGGCTGCGGGGCCTTTTTTGGCCTGGGCGAACAGCATGCCCGAAAGGACGAGGGTGACGGCGAGAACGATTGCGAGAACGATCAAACCTTTCTTCATTTCAAACTCCTTTCAAATACACGCGGTCCCTGCCGGCAGGGCAGGCTGTCCACGCAAGAGATCCTGTTTGGGTTGAAGGGTTATCGTGAACTCGCAGGAATGGTGAGTTATTCGTAAGGGTCCAATGAAAAGATAGAGGATTGTGTGATGTTGCAATCATCCGGGACCGTCGAGAACTCAAATCAATACGCTGCGACGCGGGTCTGAAGACCCGCCGAATGCCGCTTATCGAGACGGCATTCCGGCCAACGACTCCCTTGACTGCTACCTCTCCCTCACAAGGGCGTCCTTTCGATCGGCGTGCATGAGAGGAACCCTTGGATAACGAGCGGGAACTGCTCGAGCAGTCCCGGCCCGTGCGGCAATATAACCGCATGCCCGACGTTAAGTCAAACTTTTTTTCGCTAAATGTTGAATTATATCAAGATGTTATGTCATGTTTGACATAGGCGGCCCCGCGACGCAGGCAGGCAGGCGATTCTACCGGTCCGCAACTGCATTGCCGCGATGACCGCTGTGCAGGCTGAAACGCGGCAAATCCCTTTCCGGCCGCAAAGGGGATGGGGTAATGAAAAGGGCGGGTGATGCGATCACCCGCCCTGTGTTGCGATAGCCTGTTATCGGTTAGAGGTTGTACTTCTTTCTGGCCGCGTTGACATCGGCGATCAGGTAATCGAGGCCGTAGGACTTGAGGGCTGCTTCCGTCGGGATGCCCTTGGCATCCCAGCCGAAGAACCCGTAGGCCGTCGCCTCCATTTTTTTCTGATCCTCCTCCGTGAAAATCGAGTTCTTCTTCGGGCCCTCGGGCAGTTTCTCCGCGTACATGCGCTTGGGAAGGCGATCATCCTTGGAGCTGACGCCCTCGCGGACGTTGAAGACGCGCTCGACCGTCATGATCCGCTTGGCGGCCGTCCAGAAGTCCTCGGTCTTCATGTTCCAGCCGCACAGCGGGTTGATCATGTCGGTGACGACCTTGTCCGTCTGGGCGCCCCAGACGAACATGGAGGTGAAGGAGCACAGGCAGAGCGAGTCCATCATGGCCGTCTGGCAGAGCGAAGTGGTGTTGGTTCCCTCGTGATGGTCGGCGCCGTTGGGGCCGATGCAGTAGCTGTATGCCCTGGGCTTGTCGCCCCGCGGGTCGTGGGCGGCCAACTCCCTGCCTTTCACCGTGTTGGCATAGGCATCGGTGCCCTTGCCGATCTGCTTCGAAATCCGGGCCACACCCTGGGAGAGGAGCTTGCCGGCCTTGCCCTGCTTGTAGGCGATCTTGTCGATCAACTTCATGTACGTGTCGCCGTCGCCCCACGTTGGCTTCAAACCGTCGAGGTCGGATGGCTTCAGCGCGCCCTTCTCGACCGCTTCCGTCACGAAACCGAGCACGCCGCCCGTGGAGATGTTGTCCAGGCCGTAGGCGTCGCAGGCCTCGATCAGGGCGGTCATCTCGTCGAACTTCTTCATCCCCAGGTTCGTGCCCAACAGGCCGCCGGACTCGTACTCGGGGGACTCGGCAACGAGACCCGTGTACTTGCCTTCGCGCAGCACACCCAGTTTCAGGCAGTGCGCCTGGCAGTTGGTGCAGGAGACATGGCGCTTCCAGAACTTCCTTTCAGCTTCTTCGGCGCCGAGTCTGACGACGTCGGGCCACCAGGTGGTCTGGTTGTTCTTCACGATGAGCGAACCGGTCAGGAAGTTGTTGGTTTCCATGGAGGCTGCCGTTCCCCAGACTTTCCTCCTTCCCGCCCCCGGGTTGTTGATGTTGGCCTCCTTGGCGACGTTCGCGGCTGCCAGGAACTTGGCGTTGTCCACGACGGGCACGGCGTACTTCGTGCCGCGCACGGCGAAGCCTTTCAATTTCTTGTCGCCGAAGACGGACCCCGCGTTGCTTCGCGCCGCGGCGCGGAACCGCTCGACGATCAGGCAGGAATAGAGGACGCCGTTCTCGCCGGCCGGGCCGATGACGATCGTCCGGATGAGGGGGTCCTTCATCTCCCTGACCATCATCTCGTGGGCGACTTCAGTCGTCTTGCCCCACATCTTCGAGGCGTCCTTGAACTCCACCTTGTCATCGACGACGGAGAACCAGGTGGGCTTCCTGGCCCTGCCCTTGATGTAGATGCCGTCCCAGCCGGCCCACTTGATTTCGCTCGCCAGGTGTGCGCCGCACTCGGCGTGGTTCAAATTGCCCGTGTAGGGGTTCTTGTTGACGATACTGGTCCTCGGGGAGACGCACATGGTCCCGGCCAGGGGCCCCGGACCCAGGAATACGAAGGCATCCTCGTCGTATGGATTCTTGCCCGCCTTGTATTCCGTTACGGCGTAGTAGGCCCCGAGGCCCCTGCCGCCGATGTATTGCTGCAGGATCTCATCGGAAACCGGCCGAGTCTTGTACGTCAGCTTGCCGAGGTCGATCTCCAGTACCTTTCCGAAATTTCCGCCTTTGGGTGCTGCCATGGTGATCACCTCCCTTTCCTGGTCTTCGCGGCCACGACCCTCTTGCCTTCGACGTTCGGGTAAAACAACTGGGTCGCGAGGTCCTTACCGGCCTCGTCCGGCGTCACGTTACGGAAGGACAGGTTCAACCCCAGGCCGACGGGCCGGCTCATGAGGCAGGGCCCCTGCGGGTTGCCGGACTGGGCGTGGCAGGCCTTGACGCACTGGGGGTCGCCGCCGCAGAGGTCGCAGATCAGGGGCTGGCCCGTGTCGGGGTTGCCGCGGATGTATTGGGCCGGGCAGGCCTCGGCGCACTTCATGCACTTGGCGCCCAGGCAGATCTTCTCGTTGAGGATGATGCCGTTGGTCTTGGCGTCCCTCTGGATCGCCTTCGGGGTCGTCGGGCAGGCCGCGATGCAGGGGGCGTCGTCGCACTGCCAGCAGATGACGGGCACGTCGACGATGTCCTTGTACTTGTTGACCCAGATCCTGGAAAGGGCGGGCCGGACGTTGCCGGTGTGGAACAGCGAGCAGGCCAGCTCGCAGCTTCTGCAGCCCGTGCAGTTGTGGCGCCCGGCGTAGAGAAATTTCTGCGCGAAGGGCTTGGTGCCCGGCGCGGTCTGGACCGAGTACTGGGCCTCGGCCTTCTTAGGGGCAATGCCGCCGATGGCGGTGATCGCGATGGCGCTTCCCGCCGCCGCAGCGGTTCCTCTCAGGAAGTCTCGACGGGTCGTTTCCTTCTCGAGGACTTCAGGCAGTTTCTTTTCTTCCATGTCTAACCTCCATTGGATTGCCTCTTGGTAAGGGCTTGACACATCAACGAGATGAATCCGGGCACACCTCCTTTCAAATTGTCTCTCTTTGTATTTCTTTCCGGTTCGTGCGGGCGCAGTTGTTCGGTGTCCGGGTCTCATGGCACGGGATGCCCTCGTCTCTCGGACTCCGTTCGAATCGATTGGATAAAGAAGGACAGGGTCGTGTTTTGCGGATGCCGATGACGCGTGAAAACGAACGCTCATAACCCGCGAACGGATCGCGCAGTGAAGAATAAAAATATCGGAGGGGCGATCTTGCGGTCGTCAGGGATCCCTCGCAAGGACCGGTATTGGTTGTAAGGCTCCGCCGGCACGTGGATCGTCCGGAAACAGCCACAGAAAGCCTTCCCGAATCGCTGACCCCCGATTGCGCTGACCCCCTCGCACTCGTTCACGATGGAAGAGCCTGATGAAAAAAAGAACCGATGAAAGAGCGCCACGCAACGTGAGGTCTACGTTCGAAAAGGACTATAATCGGATCCTCGAGGCGAAGTCAACGGTTATTCAAAGAATAGTGCAATTATATCAACTAGTTATGCCATGTTTGACATAAGTGTGCCTGTCGTGCAGAATAGGACGCAAGTTCGCAGCATCGGGACGGCATATCCGGCTCCGGCCGACCCAAAGGAGAGGAAATGTATATCAAGCATAAACTGTGGCTGGAAAAAGATGGCCGCGTGATCTTCGGGCCCGGTCGATTTGAACTGCTGGAGGCCGTCGAAGAGTGCCAGAGCCTGAGTGCGGCGGCGAAAAAACTGAAAATGTCCTACAGGGCAGCCTGGGGTCGCCTGAGGGCTTCCGAGGACCGCCTGGGAATGCCCCTCGTGGAGCTGACCAACAACCGCCAGGGAATGCGCCTGACGGAGGAAGCAAAGAACATGAAGGATGCCTTTGTCGAACTGGAGAATAAAATAAATTCGCTGCTCGAGGAGTATCAGGCCAGGCTGCCGTGAGGAAGCGATGAAGTGCCTGAGTGAAGAAAGACAGTGGCTAGTGATCAGTGGCTTGTGGCTAGTGTAGGAAGAAGATAATAATGTAAAGATTTAGCCCGCACCCGGTGCGAAAGTGCCGGGTATTTTTTGTGTCACTGCAAAATGTCGATTTACAGGGCGGTCGCGAATTGATATTTTAAATCGGCTTTAAATGGATCGATAAGGATCAGGCAACCAGGACGGAAAACGGCCGACAGGTGACAGGAGCAAAGCGACGACGATGAAGAAGGAACACAAATTTTCCCTGTTATACATTCTTCTGGCGGTGTGGGCCGTTCTGCTCATCCAGAGCTACATCGCCTCCATGATGAGCTCCCAGGTGATCCCCTACAGCCAGTTCCTCAAGCTCCTCAAGGAAGGGAAAGTGTCCGAGGTGGCCATAACGGCCAACCGCATCGAAGGGAAGATGAAGGTGGAGGGCAAGCCCGGCGAGCCCCAGCCCTTCCGGACCATCCGGGTCGATGGCGACCTTTCGGAACTGCTGGACAAGTACCAGGTGACCTTCAAGGGGGAGGTGGAGAGCACCTTCCTGCGTGATCTGTTCTCGTGGATGTTTCCCATCTTTATCTTTTTCGGCATCTGGTACCTCCTGATGAAGAGAATGGGAGGGCAGCAGGCCGGGTTCATGACGCTTGGCAAGAGCAAGGCCAAGATCTACATGGAAAACGAGATCAAGATCACCTTCAAGGACGTGGCCGGCGTCGACGAGGCGAAGCAGGAATTGATGGAGGAGATCGAGTTCTTGAAGAACCCCGGCAGGTTCACCGAGATCGGCGGCCGGATCCCGAAGGGGATCCTCCTGGTCGGTCCCCCGGGGACGGGGAAGACCCTGCTGGCTAAAGCCGTTGCGGGAGAAAGCGGCGTGCCGTTCTTCAGCCTGAGCGGCTCCGAGTTCGTCGAGATGTTCGTCGGGCTGGGGGCGGCCCGCGTTCGCGACCTCTTCGATCAGGCCAAGAAGAAGGCCCCCTGCATCATCTTCATCGACGAACTCGACGCCCTGGGGAAGGCGAGGGGCTTCGGGATGCCCGGCGGCGGGCACGATGAGCGGGAGCAGACGCTGAACCAGCTCCTGACGGAGATGGACGGGTTCGACCCCAAGGTGGGGGTCATCCTCATGGCCGCCACGAACCGGCCCGAGATCCTCGACCCGGCGCTCCTGAGGCCGGGACGATTCGACCGGCATGTCCTCGTCGATCGCCCCGACAAGAAAGGGCGCGCGGAGATCCTGGCGGTTCACGTCAAGAACGTGAAGCTGGGAAACGATGTGGACCTGGAAAAACTGGCCGGGATGACGCCGGGCATGGTCGGCGCCGACCTGGCGAATCTCGTCAACGAGGCCGCACTGCTGGCAGTGCGGCACGGGAAAAAAGAAGTCGGGATGGCGGAATTCGTCGAGTCCATCGAACGGGTGGTGGCCGGTCTCGAGAAGAAGAACCGCCTCATCAACCCGCAGGAGCGCGAGATCGTGGCCTACCACGAAGTGGGCCACGCCTTGGTCGCCCTGTCGCTTCCGGGAACGGACCCCGTCCAGAAGATCTCCATCATCCCGCGGGGGATCGCGGCCCTGGGCTACACCATGCAGGTCCCCACGGAGGACCGTTTCCTCCTGAGAAAAACGGAGATCCTCAACCGGATCGCATCCCTTCTCGGCGGACGGGCCTCTGAAGAGATCGTCTTCGGCGATGTTTCGACGGGGGCTCACAACGACCTGGCCCGTGCCACGGACATGGCCCGGAGCATGGTGAAGGAATACGGCATGAGCAGCCAGGTCGGGCAGGTCTATTTCGCCCGGGATAAAAGGTCCCCTTACCTGGACATGATGGCCCCCGAGGGCGGCGACTACAGCGAGGCCACTGCGGAGCTCATCGACCGGGAGATCCGGGCGATTATCGACAGCGAATACGGGAAGGCCAAGGCGATCCTTGCCGGCAAGCGGGATGTCCTCGAAAAGGGGGCGGCTCTCCTGCTGCAGAGGGAGAAGATCGAGGGGACGGAACTGATGGCCCTCATGGAGGGGAAGGCGCTGCCGGCCGCTTAGGGCTCTCGCGAGGTATTGCGAGGTATTGTAAGGTTGCCGATTCCGGACAGGCGCATGCCTTCCGTTCGAGAAGATCGGAAGAGCGGAAGTCAGGAAGAGCGGAAAATACGAAGAACGCGGAGACAACTTTTTGCAAGAAGAGAAAAAAACCTCGAAAAACCCGGTCTGGTCGTTTTTCTCGTCGGTCAGACTGACTCTTTTTCTTTTGCTCCTCATAGCCCTCGCAGCCATCGTGGGAACCGTCATCCCTCAGCAGGATGCGGCGGGGGAGGCCGCTCAGAAACTCCCGCCCGCCCTTTCGGGAGTTCTCAAGGTTCTGCAGCTCAATGACCTCTACCGCTCGCCATGGTTTCTCCTGCTGATGGCGCTGCTCACGGTCAACCTCGTCGTCTGTTCCCTGAACCGCCTGCCTGCTTCCCTTCGACTCTACCGCAGGAAGCCCGAGCCGGACCGCCCCGGCCTCTACGAGGATCTGCCCCCCGGGCAGGTTCTCGCGGCCGAAGGCACCGTGGAGGACGAGGCGGCCAGGATGGAGCAGGTCCTGAAAAAGGCCCTCGGCGGCGTGGAGCGGAAAGGGACCGATCAGGCAACCTGGCTTTCGGGCCACAAGGGCGCCTGGTCCTATTTCGGGGTCTACGTGATCCATGCCGGCGTTCTGGTCATCATCCTCGGCGCCGTCATCGGGTCCCTTCTCGGTTTTGACGGGGCAGTGAACATCCCCGAAGGCGGCTCGGCCGACCGCATCGAGCTGCGGGGCGGCAAGGGGGTCATGGAACTCGGCTTCGACGTGAAGTGCGACGACTTCGACGTCGAATTCTACGACAGCGGCATGCCCAAGCTCTACCGGTCCGACCTGTCCTTCCTGAAGGGCGGGGAGATCCGGGCGAAGGGCGTGCTCATGGTCAACCACCCGCTCGAGTTCGAGGGAATCCGCTTCTACCAGTCGAGCTACGGCTCCGTTCCCGGTGAGGCCGTTCTCAAGATCACGAAAAAGGGCGAGCAGATCGTCAAGCGGGCGCGCCAGGGCGAACGCTTTGCCATCGACAGGGGGAGGGCTCAGGTGGAGATCCTCCGCATCGAGGGCAATCTGATGCGGATGGGACCTGCCGTCAAGGTCGGCATCACGGCCGGCGACAAGGCGCTTTCCTTCTGGGTGTTCAGGTTCATCGACGCCATCGAGGAACAGAACCCGGGAATCACGAAACAGGTTCCCCAGTTCGATGCCGGCCTCTACAGTCCTTACCGGTTCGCGCTGGACGGGATCGAGACGTCCTTCTACACGGGACTCAAGGTCACCCGGGATCCCGGGGTCCCCGTCGTCGGGGCGGGCGCTTTTTTGCTGGTGGCGGGATTTCTGCTGACCTTTTTCTCCTCGCACCGGCAGGTCTTTGTCCGCCTGGACCGAAAGCACGGCAAGACGCGAGTCTGCATCGCCGGGCGCTGCAACCGGGACCCCGTGAAGCTTGACCGGGAGATCGAACGGATCATCGGATCCTACAAGGGTACAACTTGATGAATACGAAAATGCTCGGCTGGACAACGGTGATCTATCTCGTTGCCATGGCTTTCTACCTGATCCGCCTGCTGAGGGATGACGAATACTGGGGAAAGCTTGCCACGGGGACGGCCCTGGCCGGGCTGGCCTTGCATACGGCCGGCATCGCCGTGCGCTGGTGGGAATCCTACCGGCTCGGCATCGGGCATGCGCCCCTTGCCAACTTCTACGAGTCCATGATCTTCTTTTCCTGGGCCATCATGCTGCTGTACCTCGTCACGGAGTGGCGCATCCGGAACCGGTTCCTGGGGCCCTTCGTCACGCCCGTAGCCTTTTTGTCCATGGCCTACGCCTCTCTTTCCCCGGATGAGGCAACGCGAATCCAGCCGCTTATCCCGGCCCTGCAGAGCAACTGGCTCACCAGCCACGTCTTGACGTGCTTCATGGGATACGGGGCCTTCACGATCGCCTTCGGGCTGGGGGTCCTTTTCTTCGCGCGGCGCTTCGTTGCCGGATCGGGGAACCCCTCGAAAGGCCGCGGGGGATTCTTCCCCGACGAGGGGGCCATCGAGGACCTCATCTACCACAGCACGATCATGGGGTTCATCTTTCTCTCCCTGGGGATCATCACGGGCTCGGTCTGGGCCGACTTTGCCTGGGGGTCCTACTGGAGCTGGGACCCGAAGGAGACCTGGTCGCTCATCACATGGCTCATCTATGCCGCCCTGCTCCATGCCCGTCTCATTCGCGGCTGGAGGGGCAAGCGCATCGCCGTCATGGCCATAGCGGGGTTTGTGTCGGTGCTCTTCACCTACCTGGGGGTAAACTACCTGGACAGCCTGCACAGCTACCTCACGTGACGGGGTGCGGAGTTGCAAACAACAGAAATGGAATAACGGAGGAAACCATGCGACGCACGAATCGGATCGTCATCGCGATGATCACCATCGGGTCCCTGCTGTGCCCGGCCGTTTGGGTATCGGCACAGGAGGCCACTCCGAAGCCGGACCTGGTCGTCGACAAGATCACTCTGAATCCCTCGGGGAACATCGTCGTGGAGATCCGCAATGCGGGCCCGGGGCCCCTGCCCGAGAGCGCCTGGAGGTCCACGGAATCGTATGCGGCCTGTTTCGTGATCATGATCGGCGTGGAGTTCGTGGACTACGCGACCCTCTGGGCCGCGGACCCGGACCGGGCCCTCCGCGACCCCGGCGGGAAGCTGACGTACGAAAGTCCCGTCAAGATCACGGAGCCCATGGCGGTCCGGGTCTGGATGGACATTACGGAACAGGTCGAGGAGGCCAACGAGGGCAACAACATCAAGCAGGTCCTCCTGAAACCGGAGCCACCAAAGTGACCCCGGAGGCCCTGACTGGCAGGCTGTTGACCGGGGGCGCATCCCGTCTAACGCAGCGATCTCACCTCTCGAGATCACGGCGCGAAGATCGGAAGAGCGGAAGTGAGGAAGCGCGGATAAGAAAAGAAATAAATTTATCTCCACTCCGATCCTCTGCTCTTCCTTATTTCCTCACTTCTTCATCTCCAACGGGCGCATTGCATCTAAGCATTTTTGAACAGCCTGCGTGACAAGGTGTTTTTCAACACCATGACTCGGACGGTCGAAAAGGGGTACGAGCGATGAACCCGCGAATCCATGTCGTGGACGCCTTTGCGGACCGCGCATTCAGGGGCAATCCCGCCGCCGTGTGCATCTTGAAAGAGCCCCGCGATGACGGCTGGAGACAGGACGTGGCCCGGGAGATGAACCTTTCGGAAACGGCCTTTCTCGAAAAACGTGCCGACGGCAGCTACACCCTGCGCTGGTTCACCCCTGCCGTCGAGGTCGATCTCTGCGGCCACGCAACCCTTGCGAGCGCCCACATCCTCTGGGAGACCGGGGAGCTGGCGGCAGTTGAAACCGCGCGGTTTCACACCCGCAGCGGGATCCTTTCCGCGTCGAAGAAGGGTGACTGGATCGAGATGGACTTCCCCGCTGAACCGGAAAAGCCGGCCGATATCCCGCCGGAACTGGCGGAGGCCCTGGGCGTGCAGCCCCGGTACTCGGGGCGCAACCGCTTCGACTATCTCATCGAGGTGGGCGACGAACAGATCGTTCGAGATCTCAGCCCCGACATGACCCTCCTGAAAAAGGTCGACATGCGAGGGGTCATTGTGACGAGCCGCAGCATCCTGGAGGGCTTCGATTTTGCCTCGCGCTTCTTCGCCCCGGCCGTGGGGGTGGACGAGGACCCGGTAACGGGCTCGGCCCACTGCTGCCTCGGGCCTTACTGGGGCGGAAAGCTTGGCAAGACGACGCTCAGGGCATACCAGGCTTCATCGCGCGGGGGCATCCTTCGCGTCGGCCTGAAGGATGACCGCGTCCTGATCGGCGGCCAGGCGGTGACGGTGCTATGCGCTGAGCTTGTGGGAGGATGACGGGCAGTGCGAGATTGTTCGCATGATCGCTTGAGGCAGTGAAGATCGGAAGATCGGAAGTCAGGAAGAGCGGATAGGAGAAGCAAAATGATCCATTTCCGCTCTTCTGCTCTTCCTCGCTTCCTGACTTCATGAACGCAAGTCCGGGGCGTTACTGAGACTGCCTGCTGGTCTCATGAGGTAGGTGCCGCACGATGAGAAGCGACAGGCCCCTCCTGTACATCGGTACCTCGGGATTCTACTATCCCGACTGGAGGGGCGGCTTTTATCCCGCCAGGCTGCCTGCCCGTGAATACCTGCCCTTTTACAGCACCCGGTTTAAAAGCCTCGAGGTCAACAGCACCTTCTATCGACTTCCCCTCGAGACCACCTTGTCCCGCTGGCGCGATATCACCCCTCCGGGTTTTGTCTTTGCCGTCAAGGCCAGCCGTTTCATCACCCATATCAAACGACTCGATGAAGCGGAGCAGACCGTTGCGCCTTTTTTCGAACGCATCCGCTTTCTGGGTTCAAAACTCGGCCCGGTTCTCCTGCAGCTTCCTTCTCGTTTTCCATTCAACGGCGGTCGGTTGAATGCATTCTGTGAAGTGTTGGACAAGGATTTTCGCTACGCCTTCGAGTTCCGCGATCCCGACTGGTTTCGCCGGGAGACCTGTGATATTTTGAAGAAGCACGGGATGGCTTTCTGCATCTATCATTACGCCGGAACGCTGGCTCCCGATAGGGTTACAGCTGACTTCGTCTACATCCGGCTGCACGGCCCCCTGGAAAGCCCATACCGGGGCGCTTATTCCGGGAAGGCGCTCGAGGGGTGGGCAGACAAGATCCGCCGCTGGATGAAAGAGGGCAAAACGGTATACGTATATTTCGACAACACGATGGAAGGCGATGCCGCCATCGATGCCCTGAAACTGTCTAAAATGCTGAGCCGGGAGCTAAACCCTGAGGAATCGCTTTAAGGAATGAGAACGACACGACGATGCGGGATCCTCCTGCATGTGACCTCCCTGCCTTCACGCTACGGCATCGGCGACCTGGGGCCCGAGGCTTACCGGTTTGCCGACTTCCTTCACCGTGCCGGGCAGAGAATCTGGCAGATCCTGCCCCTGGTCCCGACGGAGGCGCTCAAGGGGAATTCCCCCTACGGCAGCTCGTCGGCTTTTGCGGGCAACCCGCTGCTCATCAGTCCCGAGAGACTTGTCGAGGAGGGTTTTTTAAGCAGGAGCGATCTGTCCGGGGCGCCTCGCTTTCCCCACGGCAGCGTCGATTATCGGCGCGCAGCCGAGTTCAAGGAAAGGGTCCTGGGCGAGGCCTGGCTGCGGTTTTCTGCCTGCCGGGGGAGTCTCCAAACCGATTACGAGGCCTTCTGCCGAAATGAACGGCATTGGCTGGAAGAATATACGCTCTTCAGCGCCCTCAGGACCCTCTTTGGGGGCAAGGCCTGGACGCGCTGGCCGAAGGAGTTTCACGACAGGCGGATCAGGGCCCTCGGGCCGCGAGTCGAGGAAATCGCCCCGCTGATCGCAGAGGAGAAGTTTCGCCAGTATCTCTTCTTCCGCCAGTGGCGCACCCTCAAGGATTACTGCAACGGTCTCGGGGTCTCAATCATGGGAGATCTGCCCTACTACGTTCATCACGACAGCGCCGATGTGTGGGGGAACCCCTCCCTGTTCAAACTGAACGAAGAGGGCAAGCCTGCCTTTGTCTCCGGCGTGCCGCCCGACTACTTCAGCCGGACGGGGCAACTCTGGGGGAATCCCGTTTACGACTGGGATGCGCTCCGGAAGAGCCGTTATGCCTGGTGGGTCTCGAGGGTCCGCCGCAACCTGAAGCTCTTCGATCTCGTGCGGATCGATCACTGCAGGGGGTTCGTGTCCTACTGGGAGGTTCCCGCAAAAAGCAGGACGGCCGTAAGGGGGAAGTGGGTGCCTGCCCCTGCCCGGGATTTTTTCCGGACGTTGCTGCGGAAAGTCCCGCAGGGGTCCCTGGTTGCGGAGGACTTGGGGTTCATCACGCCTGACGTCCGTGAGGTTCTCGACGGGTTCGGTCTGCCCGGCATGCGGGTCCTTCTTTTTGCCTTCGGCTCCGAGTATCATGCCCCCCACAATCACATCGAGCGGGATTTCGTCTACACGGGCACCCATGACAACAACACGGTCAGGGGCTGGTTCGAACGGGAGGCCAAAGGGGAGGAGAAAGACCGATTATTTGCCTACCTGGGAGGCCCCGTCCGATCGGAGCGTGTCCACGAGGCGATGATACGCCTCGCCCTGATGTCCGTCGCAGGGACAGCCATCATCCCCATGCAGGATCTCCTGGGCCTGGGCGAGAAGGCCCGGATGAACGTGCCGGCCGGAAAGGGGAGCTACTGGCGCTGGCGCCTCACGCCGGGACAGATCGACCGGCGCCTCGAGAAGTGGCTCTTCGACATGACGAAGACGTACGGGAGATAAAAGGCTACAGGCCACAGGCAACAGGCAGTAGCAATTCCGATTTTTGTAGCCTGCAACCTGTAGCCTGCAGCCTTCGCATACGTTGAGCCTCGTCCTGACAAAAATAATCGGGCGACGAAGAGGGGATCATGTTCGGCAACCGCGTGACGCTGTTCAAACTGCTGGGCTTCGAGGTCAAGATCGACTCGAGCTGGATCATCCTGGCGATCCTGATCACCTGGTCGCTGGCTGAAGGGGTTTTCCCTGCCTACTTCGAGGACATGCCGGCGTCGAATTACTGGGCCATGGGCGTGGCCGGGGCTCTGGGCCTCTTCCTATCCATCATCTTCCACGAACTCAGTCACTCGCTGGTGGCCCGGCGCTTCGGAATCCTCATGAAAGGGATCACCCTTTTCATCTTCGGCGGCGTGGCCGAGATGAGCGAAGAGCCGCCCAGCGCCAGGGCCGAGTTCTTCACGGCCATCGTCGGACCCGTTTCCAGCGTGCTCATTGCCGCCGTCTTTTACGGCATCCTGCAGATCGGGGAGGCTTCGGGCTGGCCCCCGGCTGTCAACGGCGTTCTGTTCTACCTCGTCTGGGTGAATTTCCTCCTGGCCCTGTTCAATCTTCTGCCTGCCTTTCCGCTCGACGGGGGCAGGGTGCTGCGGTCCATCCTCTGGAGCAGGAAGAAAAACCTTCTCTGGGCGACGAGGGTCTCCTCCCGTGTCGGCTCGGCCTTCGGGGTTCTCTTCATCGCATGGGGCCTCTGGGAGATTATCCGGGGGAACTTCATCGGGGGGCTCTGGCAGTCCATGATCGGCCTGTTCCTTCGAGGGGCCGCAACGTCCTCGTATCGGCAGATGATCACCCGCGATCTCCTGTCCGGCCTCACGGTGGACCGCTTCATGACCCCCGACCCCGTGACCGTGCCGCCCGACATCAGCCTGCAGCGTTTCGTGGACGACTACCTCTACCGCACCCATCACCGGATCTATCCCGTCGTCAAGGACGGGGAACTCGTCGGCTGTGTCACGGTGAAAAAGCTCAAGAACATCCCCCGGGATGAGTGGGCGCAACGGCGCGTTGCGGAAATTGCCGCAGGCTGTGAAGAGGCAGCCGCGATCTCTCCTGACGTGCAGGCCATGACAGCACTCGACAGCATGAACCGCACAGGCACCAGCCGACTCATGGTCGTCGATAAGGGACGCCTCGTCGGTATCGTGACGCTGAAGGATCTGAGCGAAATGCTGGCGTTGAGGATGGAACTGGAAACACCCAGGCAGTGAGAAGAAGTGTTTGAGTGCTTGAGTGTCTGAGTGAAGAAAAAAGACCAATATTTCTTCACTTCAACACTCAGACACTTAGACACTCAGGCACTTTTTTCAGGGGCTGACAAAGGCTTTCCAGCCGGCCAGGATGGAGCCGGGGGCGAAATCGAAAGCGCCCGAGAGCTCGGCCACGGGCGTGAAGCCGCATTCGGCGCAACGAACCACCCCGCGGCTGCGGACATAGCATCCCTGGGTGATCGACCCGTCGGGGTCCACATTGGCCAGGAGCCTGTCGTGGCACTGCCAACCGTTTGTGATCATCCTCTCGAGGGATCGTCTTGAATTGATGATGGGGCAGCCCCGATCCTTGAGTTCGATCGCGCCGCCGATGGCCTCGCGCCGATCGGCAGGCCCGAGCGCCAGGTTCTCTTCGCCCTGTCCGTAGGGATAGAAGATCTGCACCGTCACCCCGCGCACCGCCGGCCTCTGTTTCAATGCATCGAGAAGCTCGCCCAGGTCGCGCCAGTTTTCCCGGTTCATCGTGAAATGAACGAGCAGCTTCCCGTGGGAGGCTTTTTCGAGATTGCTCCAGACCCTGTCGAAGGAGCCGCTCCGCAGTCGGTCGTGGGTTTTTTTCGTCCCGTCAAGGCTCACCCACAGCACATCGACGGGCACATCCAGGGGCTGGGTCCCGTTCGTGGTTGCGGCCGTGCAGAGGAAACGTTCCCTGGCATAGAGGGCCAGGTCCCTGAATGTCCGGTCGCCGTCGCTCCACAACAGGGGCTCGCCCCCCTCGAAGACGACGATCCGGCAGCCGGCGCGTTGGAGTTCGTCGAGGGCTGCCGTGGCGGCTTCCCAGCGGATGTGCGCCTGGAGGGCATCGTCTCGCCGATGGTAGGGGCACGGGGCGCATCGCAGGTTGCAGCGGTAGGTGAGCTTGAAGCTTGCCAGCAGCGGGAGATCCCGGCGCAGGATTTTAGCCTGGAAAAAATACCCGGCGAGACCCCGGAGTCTTTCCACGGGCGTGCGGGCCTGCTCGATGCGGCGGGTGTCCATGAAGCGTTTTTCCTCGGGCAAAGGCCAAGACGGCGGCCACGGGCGACTATATCGGAACTTGCCGGAAGGATCAAACCCTTTTCGGGAGCATTTCGATGCCGGCACGGGGACCACAGGGATCGACTGTTGTTCTTTTCCGGCTGTTTTTGTTATCATGAACCGTGTGAACCGCCTTGGATCCAGCGCACCGTTTCAACGCACGGAAGGAGGACCATCATGGAAGAATGGATCATTGCGAACGGACTCACGCGGCGTCAATTCCTGAAGGCATCCCTGACGGGAACTGCCGTTGTTGCCTTTTCCTCCATGGGGATCCCGGCTGATGTTTCGGCGCAGGCGAAAGGCCCCTTCGAGCTGCCGCCTCTTCCGTACGCGGAAGACGCCCTGGCGCCGGTCATCTCGGCCCGTACGATCCGTTTCCACTACGGGAAGCATCATCGGGCGTATGTCGACAACCTGAACGGCCTGGTGAAGAACACGCCCTGCGAGAAGATGGGCCTCGAGGCGGTCATCCGGGCCTCGGCGGCAAATCCCGGGCAGACGGCGATATTCAACAACGCCGCCCAGGTATGGAATCACACATTTTACTGGAACGGCATGAAGCCCGGAGGCGGGGGGAAGCCGTCAGGCGAGATCGGGAAGCGGATCGAAAAGGATTTCGGGAGCTTCGAAAACTTCCGGAAGGAATTCGTCGGCGCGGCCCTGGGACAGTTCGGCAGCGGCTGGGCGTGGCTCGCGACGGACGGCAGGTCCCTGAAGGTGGTGAAGACGCTCAATGCGGAAAACCCGATGACGCAGGGCCTCAAACCCCTGCTGACGATCGATGTCTGGGAGCACGCGTACTACCTGGATTACCAGAATCGTCGAAAGGATTTCGTGGAGGCCTCCCTCGACAGGCTCGTGAACTGGGACTTCGCGGAGAAAAACCTGCCCGGGTAGCGCGAGGCAACGGGTGAATCGAGCGCCGATCGGGCTCCCCGGGTGCTCAGTGCGGCCCGCCCGGCGGCGCTTTTCTATTTCGCGTAGAGGGGTTCCTGGTTTTTCTCCACCCGCCGGATGTTGTCGGCCACCACGTGCACGATGCCGGTGATGGAAACATCCGTGGACCCGCCGACGTGCGGCGTCGTGAATACATTGTGCCGGAAGATCGTATCGTCCGGATCGACCGGTTCCTCCCAGTATACGTCGAGTCCCGCACCGGCAATCTGTCCTGTCTCCAGGGCATTCTCCAGTGCGGCCCGATCCACGATTCCGCCCCGCGATAAATTGATGAGGAAGCTGCCTTTTTTCATGGAAGCGAAGGTCTTTTCGTTCATCAGGTTGCGACTTTCCGCAGAGAGGGGCAGGCACAGAACGACAAAGTCCGAAAGGCCGAGGAGTCGCACGAGATCCTGCGATCCGCCTGCCCAGGCAAGACCCAGATCCGCTGCTGTCTCCTCCGGATTGCCCCGCTTGATCCCGATCAGCCGGACGTCGAAAGACCTGAGCCGTTTTGCGAGGGCCTTGCCGATTCCCCCCAGTCCCACGATCCCGACGGTTTTTCCCATCAGGGTCGTGCCGCGCGGCTCACCGGTTTTGCGATTCGCGAAACTTGCCGCCATGCCCCGGAAATTGCGGGCGAGCCCGATCATCATGTAAATCCCCAATTCGGCCACGGAATCGGCATTGCCGCAGCTGTCCGTGGGGACGTTGGCAACCTGGATGCCCCGTTTCCTTGCCGCTTCGATGTCGACCCCCTCAAGCCCGGAGCCGACCTGCTGGATCAGCCGCAGCCGGTCGGCTGTGGCGAGAAGCGCCTCCGTGACGCGGGACATGGTCGGGATCACGACGTCGTAGCCGCGAAGGCTCTCCAGCGAAAAATGTCCGAGAGCAACAAATTCGTGCTGGGGCAGTGCTGCCCGGAGGAGGCCGAGAGCGCCTCCCCAGGCGTTTTCGGGGGCGGCAAAACAGATTTTCATCATTTCCTCCTTGTTTATTGATATCCGCAAAGGGGAGGGAATGTCCAGTAAAAACAGGGTGGTGCTGCTTTCTCAAATATGCTAACTTCGGACGGACTCACCGCCCCGGGCCACGTTGACGGGGGCATGTCAGGGAAGGATGAATCAACCATGAACCCACAGCCGAGGGACGAGCGTCCCTGGGGATATTTCGACGTCCTCCTGGAGGATGCAGAGCACAAGGTGAAACGAATCGTCGTCTATCCCGGGAAGCGCCTCAGCCTCCAGAGGCACCGGCACCGGGACGAACACTGGCTGATCGTCTCCGGCGAGGCCCTGTTGACGCTGAACACGGAAGAAATCGTTTTGCAGCATGGGCAGTCCGTCGATATCCCCAGGAGCACCCTTCACCGCGTCAAGAACACGGGAAAGACGGAGCTGGTGATCGTCGAGGTCCAGACGGGAGATTACTTCGACGAGAGCGACATCGAGCGCTTCGAGGACGATTACGGCAGGATTTAGGCGCCGGGCGGTGCATTCTTCAATAAGACAACGTTCAGGGAGCAGGCATGGCAGATCTTCAGGGAAAGCTCGTGGCCGTCATCATGGCCGGGGGGATGGGGACGAGGTTCTGGCCGCTCAGCACCCGGCAGAAGCCCAAACAGTTCATCGACCTCTTCGGCGGGCGAAGCCTCCTGCAGATGAGTTTCGACAGGCTGAAGGGGTTGCTGCCCCCCCAGCGGATCCTGGTCCTGACGAATGCCTCCCACGTTGCGCTCACCCGGGAACAGCTCCCGGAGCTGCCTGAAGGGAATGTCATCGGCGAGCCGGTCCGGCGCGACAC
>DIFQ01000043.1 GCA_002419215.1 Syntrophaceae bacterium UBA5744 | reverse complement strand
CTTCCTGCACTCCCTCACTTCTTCACTTCCCCAGCATCTCGGCTCCTAAGAAACAGCTCGACCCATGGTCGAACGATGTAGGGGCCGTTCCCCGAACGGCCCGACAAGCCCGATCGGGGATCGGGCCCTACGAGATTAAAGGTGTTTCTTTCATCGATAACCCCGGACGAAGTCGGGGTCCGTGGCTCGCAATGACTTTCTTTTTATTTTCTGATCCTGAAGCCCGAAGCCGGAATCAGAAAAAAGGAATCTCAAACGAAGATTGCCACACCACGGCCGCTTCGCGACCGAAGTGATTTGTGATTTGTGTTTAGTGGTTTGTGCCTGAGATGGAATTTCTTTTGAACTAGCCACAAGTCACTTGCCACTTCTTCACTAGTCAAGTGGCTCGGCTCGCAATGACTCTTTTTCTATTTTCTGGTCCCGAAGCCCGAAGCCTGAAGCCGGAGTCCGGAAGCCCGGTTTTTAATCCGAAGACGGAATCCTGAGGCTCGAAACCCATGCCCTTCGCGCCTGCCTGTCAAATTATTGTATAGCCTCCCCGCCTCCCTGAAGCCACTCTGTTATAAGCACATCTATATGTAATCATGAACTAATCAGCTTATTTGCACTCCGCCTTACCGCGTGGAACGGAAAATGCTTGTACTACTACTCAAGTATTAGATTTTCCCTAATCAGGCTCTAATCGGTATCAGGCACCATGAAAAGCAGGCCGGCAAAATCCGAGTCGCTGAACAAGAAAACGATCCAGATCGTCAGCGCCCGAAAACTGCAGTGCGATCTGATGGCCCACTATCTGACCGCCAGTACCGGGGTTACTTGCAAGGTCGCAACCGATCCCGGCACGATCTCCGTCAATCCGCAGGAACCCGACCACGCCACCCTCGTGCTCCTGGACTGCCCCGAGCGGGATCCCGTGAAGTACTTCATGGCGCTGGCCGTGGCTGGAAAGCGGATCCTGTCGAAGTGCCTGGTAGCCCTCTTCAATGTCCGGCCAGGCCTTGGCATCGAGGAGAGGGCCGTGTCGTGGGGCATCCGGGGCTTCTTCTACGAAACGGATTCACTCGATCAGATGATGAAGGGCATCCAGACCCTTTTCAAGGGCGAGATGTGGCTTTCCCGCGATATCATGGCCAAGTGCATCCTTTCGCAGCGCTCCACCGCCGAGTCCTCGAAAAAGGACGTGATTTTCCTGACGCAGCGCGAGCTCGAGATCCTCAGCATGGTTGTGTCCGGCGCCACGAACGAAGAGATCGCCGCCCGGATCTGCATCAGCCCCCACACCGTGAAAACGCACATCTACAACATCTTCAAGAAGATCAACGTCCCCAACCGGCTCCAGGCTGCGCTCTGGGCCGCCAAAAATCTCTAAGTCCCTATTCAACTTTCTTCCTTGATTCCCCTCTCCCCCGTCCCGGGGAGAGGCTTGCCGGCCGCGTCGCGGCAGGCATCGGGCTTCAGGAGCCCGAATTTCGGAATCCTTTCTTTTTGACTTTTCCGTCATCACGAGCAGCACGTTCGACCGGCTCAGTGCGACGAAGCAATCCGGCTGCTTCGCAGTGAGGTTCTGGCATCGGGTCTCGGGAAGATACTCGTTCTTTTCGTTTGTTTCGTTGATTTCGTCATTGCGTGGAACCTGTGAAAACCTTTACCTTGGTCTTCCTCTCCCTTGAGGGGAGAGGATTGAGGTGAGGGTGAATTTTCGTGACGAAGCAATCTCAGCAAAATATCTCAAACGAAGATTGCCACACCTCGCGCTCCTTCGACAGGCTCAGAACAGGTGCTCGGTTCCTAAGAAACAGCTCAAAAATGGGTCATTACGAGCCGAACCGCGTGAGGCGTGGTAATCAACGATTCAGAATGAAATAACGAAGATTGCCGCGCTTCGCTCGCAATGACTTCTTGTTTATATTTTCTGGTCCCGAAGCCTGAAGCCGGAATCCGGAAGCCCGGTTTTTAATCCGAATCCCTCTTCTATTCTTCACTACCGCACTTCCGCACTCACGCACTTCTTTCACTTCCTCAGTGGCTCGGTTCGCAATGACTCCGTCCGGTCCGCCGCCGTGGCGACGTCCCGAAGCCTGCAGTCTACAGTTTTAGCCTGCAGCAGGAATCTGTTGGCTGTTGGCTGTTGGCTGTCGGCTGTTGGCTGTCGGCTGTCTGCTGTCGACTCTTCTTTTCCGAAGTTCGAAGCCTGAATCCGGAAGCCCTCTTTTTTCATTGACTTTTGGTTGGGAAATATCGTTCATTACACAAGTTTCCAACGGCAGGAGGGGCCATGTCAGCCATCAAGTTCAAGAGTTGCCCGAAGGTTTACATCCACGAGACGCACCGCTCTAAGATGCCCGCCGACACGCTGCACTTCGTCGAGGGCATGCGGACTCTTCTCGGGATGAGAGACTTTCGCGATGCAACCGCCCTGGACCGCATCGGCATCCCCGTTTTCACCTGCTGGCGGCTCCGGCCCGATGAATCGGAAACCTTCCACACCGGCAAGGGAACATCGGCGATCCAGGCCCAGGTTTCCCTCACCCTCGAATCGATCGAGCGATACTCCTCGGAGTTCCGCGAAGAGTGGTCGGACTGTCTTGTCGTGGGAAGCTACAACGCCCTGCGAAAAAAGCACAACACCCTCGACCCCGCCGCGCTCGTCCTCTCGCAGTTCAGCGATTACGAGCCCGACACGGACCTCCACTGGACCTGGGGATACGACATCGCGAACGATCGGGAGATCCTCGTCCCCGCGAAAGAGGTCTACCACCCCTTCCACCGTGACGAGGGGCTTCTCTACGGCTCCCACACGAACGGCCTCGCGTCGGGCAACACCATCGAGGAGGCCGTATTCCACGCCCTGACGGAGATCGTCGAGCGCGACGCCTGGAGCATTGCCAAGTACAACCGCCGTTACGGCGATCCGGTGTTCATCGAGGACAAGCCCGACCAGCAATTCCTGATCGACATCGCCCGGAAGTTCGAGGAAGCCGGGATCGACATCGTTGCCCGCGACATCACTTCCGACATCGGCATCCCGGTCGTGGCGGCATTCTGCAAGGACATGCGCCACGGCGACACGCTGCCGATCGAGGGGTTCGGCGCCCACACGGACCCGAAGGTCGCCATGGGAAGGGCGCTCATGGAGATGGCGACCACGCGCGCCCTCTTCCTGGTCAAGAACGGCCCCGGCGGGCTCCGCGACACAAGCCCCCTGTATCTCACACACGATGAATCCAGGGACGACCCGCGATTCGTCGTTCTGAGCTCCAAGGGCCTCAGCGACATGGAAATAGGATACAGCAACGACATCGCCGAGGACCTGAAGGCCTGCGTCGGGAGGCTGCGGGAGCGCGGCCTGGACAGGGTCATCGCCGTCGACCTGACGAGGCCGGAGACGGGCATTCCCGCCGTGAGAGTGATCGTCCCGGGCACGGATGCCTACTGCTTCGACCGGACCCGCAAGGGTGACCGTCTTTACAACGCCATATAAAGGGGATGCACGGCATGCTTACGGAAAAAGAGGTCTGCGAACGGGCCGAATACTGCTACCTGATCTGCCTGCAGCTCAACTGGATGTATGCCAACGAGTCCATCCCGCCCGAGAAGTACCTCGAGCAGATCCGGAAGTCCTCCCTCGGCCTTGCCGAGGACGATTTCATCGTGATGAGCCTCGAGGAAGGCCTGAAAACGGGGCTCGAAGACTGCGGCGTCAACAACCTGATCCTCATGTACGAGTCCTTCGTGCACGCCTTCTGCGAGGTCCTGCAGATCGACATCGAAGACCTCCGCGACAGCATCCCCCGTGAACTCATGCAGAAACTCGCCTCGGAGATGGGGGCGGAGCTGAGCGCATCCGCCTGAGCGAATTTTTTCCGATAAGACGTATGTACTGTAACCAATGTTTACAATTTAAATCATTGCAGCTTATATCAATTAACTATTTGTATTTATTAAGCAATATATAATAATGGGTGTTTTTTCCGGACCCGTTCCGCCAGGCCTGTCGATTACTGTCCGTTTTGTTTACAGCTACTCTTATGCAACCATTTTCACATAACCAATTACATTAATACAGCAAAGTCGGACGAACCTGTTTTACCTGCCTGTAAAAGTCGTCGGCAAACTTAACATATTTCGATATTCCAGGAACCCTCGAGCCATCGCGCCGCTTTTACCGAAAAATATATTATTATTTAATATCAGGCCTTTGCAAACTCCCTATCACTCTCGTTCACGCGTGGTCTGTCAATTGCACTATGGGAGATCAGAAGAATCGAAAGGAGGGCGTACAATGAAAAAGCTTCTTGTTGGGTTCCTGGTCTTTTCGGTGGTCATGAGTTTTTCAATGGCTTATGCTGCACCCTTGGAGTATGTGAACGTTCGACCGGTGGCGATCGGTATTTCATCTGATGGACCTTCATATGAATTGCAGACCCTGTTGCCGCAATTTAATGTAGTTGCCGATCAGCAGGCTACGGGATACTGGCAACTTGGTGGCATTAACCCTTTAATGGGTCCAGTCGTCGCGTTTGAAGTCACTGCGAACAGTGCCACTATGCAAATGGGAATCTTTACCGTTAACGGCGGTGATACGACATCACCGCGCACTTTACATGATATTTTCATGGGACCAGCTGCCGCCGGCACAAGCGCTGCCATAGCGTTCAACTTGGCAACCGGTGAAATGACAATTGCACAGGTCCTTGGGCCCGCTGGCGCAGTCAATGCTGGAACTTTCACGGGAATCAGCACTTCTGGTTTCGGTTTCTATATCCAGCCGCAGGGTGATAATGGTCCTACGTACTACAGCCTTGATCAGCTGAATGGCGGTCTTGCTCAGATGGTGGCTTTCCGTGAGATGCCTGCAAACAGGTGGACCATAGGATTTGAGGATATCGCGATAAGAAATGCAGCGGGTGCCATCCAGGGGGATTATGATTATAACGACTTCATTTTCCAGATTGAGTCCATCGTCCCCACGCCCGAACCGCTGACCCTGATCCTTCTCGGCTCCGGCCTGCTCGGCCTCGCCGCCATCAGGAGAAAAAAGTAGAGCTTTGATCTGAACGCCATCCACAACGCCCCCGATGCCTCATCGGGGGCGTTTTTTATTGCATGATAGACTGTGGCAAATTTCCTCCCTGCGGGTTAAACTGACATTGAGATGTTTGCATCCAAGGACAAGAAAATCCCCCATGCATTCCACTTCTTCAAAGAGGGAACGTTTCATCCTTTCCCGAGTGAAAGCAAATTCTCTAATTAGTGTCCCAGCCGCACACATGATCGGATAGACGAAATAGATGGAATTTTCCCCCTCTCCTCAATCCCGTTCGACGGACTCACAGCCCTGAGCCGGCCGAAGGGCTCTCCCCTCAAGGGAGAGGAAGACCAAGGTAAAGGTTTTCACAGGTTCCTCGCAATGACGAAATCAACGAAACAAACGAAAAGAACGAAACGGACGAGTATCTTCCCGAGACCCTATACCCGAAACCCGATACCGCGTTCACGACCAGACAGACCATCTAACGAAACAAACGAAATCAACGAACCAACGAAATAAACGAAAATGGACCATATAGACAAAAAAGACGTCATCCGCATCCTCGAGGAGATCGCCGTGCTCCTCGAGCTCAAGGGCGAGTCGCCCTTCAAGTCCATCGCATACGCCAACGCGGCAAGGCGGCTCGAGACCCTCGAGGAAGGCCTCGAGGAACTGGTGCGGAGGGGCGAACTGACATCCATCAAGGGCGTCGGGGACGCCCTCAGCAAGAAGATCACCGAGCTCGTCACGACGGGGCGCCTGGAGTATTACGAGAACCTCAGGGTTTCCATCCCGCCCGGGCATCTCGAGATGCTGCGCATCCCGGGCCTGGGTCCGAGGAAGATCCGCGCCCTTCACGAAAAGCTCGCCATCGAGACCCTGGGCGAGCTGGAATACGCCTGCATGGAGAACCGCCTCGTCGATCTGCCCGGTTTCGGGGCCCGGACGCAACAGAAGATCCTCACGGGCCTCGAGCACCTGAAACGCTACAAGGAGCGCCACCTCTACAGCGAGGCCCTCATCCCCGCGCAGGAGCTGCTGGAGATGCTCCGGGGCGCCCCCGGGGTGCTCTCCGCGAGCCTTGCAGGCTCAATCCGCCGCGGCAATGAAACCGTCAAGGACATCGATCTTCTGGCCGCTGCGGGCAACCCGGAGCCCCTCTCGCACTGGTTTGCGGGCCTTCCGGACGTGGAAAGCGTTACAGGCCGGGGCGACACCAAGGTGAGCGTCGTCCTCGAAAGCGGGGTCGGCGCCGATCTGCGGATCGTCTCCCCGCAGGAGTTCCCCTACGCCCTGCACCACTTCACGGGAAGCAGGGAGCACAACGTGGCCATGCGGGGCCGGGCGAAGCAGCGGGGCATCAAGATGAACGAGTACGGCCTCTTTCGAGACGACGCCCTCATCCCCTGCGCAAGCGAGCAGGACGTTTTCAAGGCCCTGGGCCTCGCCTGGGTGCCCCCGGAGCTGCGCGAGAACACGGGCGAGATCGAGGCCGCCGAGACGGGCGTGATGCCGTCGCTCGTGGAGGCAAAAGACATCCGGGGCATCCTGCACATCCACACGAGTGCAAGCGACGGTTCGAGTTCGCTCGAAGAAATCGTTGCGGCCGCAAAGAAGATGGGCCTCGAGTACGTCGGGATCACCGATCACAGCGAGGCGGCCTTCTATGCCGGGGGGCTCACACCGGAGGCGGTCCGTCATCAGCACGAGGCCATCGACGCGATGAACCGGAAGGATCCCGCCTTCCGCATCTTCAAGGGCATCGAGGCAGACATCCTTCCCGACGGGCGGCTGGATTACGACGATGCAACCCTCGAAACCTTCGATTTCGTGATCGCCGCCATCCACTCGCACTTCGGGATGAGCGAAGACGAGATGACGGCCCGCATCCTGAAGGCCCTCGAAAACCGCCACACGACGATCCTGGCCCATCCCACGGGCCGCCTGCTGCTTGCCCGCGAACCCTATGCGCTGGATCTGGAGAGGATTATCGATGCCGCCGCCTCCCTGGGGAAGGTCATCGAACTCAATGCCAACCCGCACCGACTGGACCTCGACTGGCGGCACTGCAAGTACGCCAAGCGGCAGGGCGCCCGGATCGCCATCAACCCCGATGCGCACCACCTGTCGGGCCTGGAGGACATCCGCTACGGCCTGAATATCGCCAGGAAGGGCTGGCTGGAGGCGCAGGACATCATCAACTGCATGGGACTGGGGGAGATGCGTCAGTACCTCTCGCGATGTCGGGATGCACGCGTCAGGTGACAGGTCACAGGCTCCAATTTACAGCACAAGCCGACAGCCTGCAGTCTGCAGCCGACAGCAAAGAAATAGTACACAGGGGGAATTTGTTGGCTGTTGGCTGTTGGCTGTTGGCTGTTGGCTATAAGACGCGATGCGCAGCTTCGCGTCTTATTTCATCGAGCGTGCGAAGACGATCCCGAGGATGAGCCAGAGGGGGATGGAGATGATGAGGGCCCAGGTGATCCCCTGGAGGTGCCGGAGCCTCGTTTTGAGGTTCTTTTCGAGGAGGGCCTTGTCGATCTTGTGCTTGATCTCCTCGAGCTTGAAGGGCTTGGTGATGTAGTCCTGTGCGCCCCGCCGGATGGCCTCCACGGCTGAGTCGATGGAGGGATAGCCGGTGATCATGATGAAGGCCGCGTCGGGGTCTACCTGGCGGATTTCCTGCAGGAGGTCGAGCCCGTTCATCTGGGGCATCATGAGATCCGACAGGATGATGTCGAAGCGGTTCTTCCGGCAGAGCTCCACCGCCATGCGCGGGTTCTCCGTCGTTTCGACGTCGAAGTTGAAGGCCTTCATGTAGCCATCGAGAACCTGGAGCACGCTCGGGTCATCGTCGACTACCAGGGCTTTGTTCTTCTTTTTTCCTGGCCAACTCATAGCATCCTGCTTCCAATGCAAAAACCGTACGCAAATTCCCCGGCCGATCACGAAGATTTATCTCTTTCATTACGATTAGTTAGACGAAGGGGCAGCAGACGGCCCGGGGAATGAACGGCGGCAGCGACGGCGTGATGTCGGATTCATGACTCCTTCCGCTGCGCTGTCGCACCGCAGCCACAAGCGGCCGGATTCGGGTTTCGGGCCTCGGGTATCGGGTCTCGGGACAAATAATAAGTCAAGCGTCATCGCGAGGGCGGAGCCTGTCGAGGGCGTGGCGATCTACGATTTACTCTTTTCTTTTCCTGAAGCCGGAATTAGAAAATCCGTATCTCAAACGAAGATTGCCACACCTCGCGAGGCTCGGCTCGCAATGACTTTTTTTTCATTTTCTGATCCCGAAGCCGGAAGCCCGACGCCCGGTTTTTAATCCGAAGCCCTCTTCTTTTCTTCACTACCGCACTTCCGCACTCACGCACTTCTTTCACTTCCTCAGTGGCTCGGCTCCTAAGAAACAGCTCGAGGAAAGGTCATTGCGAGCCGAGCCTTGCGAGGTGTGGCAATCCACGATTCAGAATGAAATAACGAAGATCGCCACGCTGCCCCCCACGCTGCGCTCGGGGCTTCGGCTCACCGCGATGACCCATGGTTTAGATTCCGCCGGCTGTTTCTTCCATTGATAACCCCGTCTCCAAGACGGGGTCTGTTGCTCGCAATGACTTTTTTTTCATTTTCTGATCCCGAAGCCGGAAGCCCGACGCCCGATGCCCTCTCTTCCCTTTCCCCACTTCTTCCACTGCGGCTTTGCCGCATCACTTCTGCCTTGCCGCTCCGCGGCGATAAATCTCGCGCACGATCCTTCTCTGCTCGAAGACCACGATAAACGTCATCGCAAGCAGCAGCGTGAGCACGCCCATGTACACGGCCAGGCGGTGCTGGATGCTGAAGATCAGGGGCTTCAGGGCCAGGCGCGTAGCGCGCCGGAGAGAATCGTAGTGGCTGATGAAGTCGGCGATGGAGGGCGAAACCCGGTAGTAGAACTCGACAAATAGCGTCCCCGGGGCATTGGTCAGCAGAAAGCGGTCCCGGAACTTACGCAGGAGGATCACTTCCGGCGCCCGATAGCTTCCGAAGGCTGCCGTGGCGATGAAGCAAGCCCCCCCGCCCGATGACGACTCGCCGCCGACCGACGCAGACGCAGCCGCCGGGACGTCGTAAGTGATCTCGTTCGAAAAGCCGCTCTCGTTGTTCGAAGCGTCATAGGCCACGGCTGAAAAGAAATACGTCACTCCCTCCTGCAGTCCCGAGATCACGGTGCTCGTGGCGCTGCCCGCATCGACGGATGCCGTGTAACTGCCCGATTGCGTCCCGTAGTAGATCTTGTAGCCGGCCACCTCGGGCTCGGGGTTGGGGTCCCAGGCCACGGTCACCTGCCCGGCATGAGCGGCAGGCACCAGCATGCTCAGGACTGCAAGAAGCAGCAGAACCAGTCCGGAGAGGACCACGATGAAGAACGCGCCTTTTCTGGAGGGGAACAAGGATGGATGCGCCAAAGACACGGCAACACCTCCGCAACCTGATTTTCCCTGGATGGGCGAATCCGAGCACGGGAAGTGCTGCTGTCGCCCTGGCAGCCCTGCTACCCTATCCGGCATTTCCGGACGTAGGCCAGTGGCTTTGCGCCCCACCCTTTCGGTGTGAGTTGCCTTTTTCAGGGGTCTATCCGCACATATTATCGGCCGGAATGAAATTATCTTTAATTGCCCCGAGGGTTCAGTCATAATGCCTGGAAGAAGGAAAAGAAGGGCTTCGGGCTTCGGGATTCAGGCTTCGGGCTTCAGGTAAGAAGAGCCAACAGCAGACAGCCGACAGCCCTCAGCCAAAAGCGAAAAGTCAACGATGAATCCTCACTGTAGGCTGTCGACTGTAGACTGTAGGCTTCGGGACGTCGCCACGGCGGCGGACCGGATGGAGTCATTGCGAGCCGAGCCTATAGAGCTCACTTCCTTAATCTCCCTCTCCCTATGGGAGACTCTGTCCTTAATCGCCCTCTCCCTTGAGGGGAGAGCA
>DIFQ01000030.1:15610-17055 GCA_002419215.1 Syntrophaceae bacterium UBA5744 | reverse complement strand
CGACGGGAGCGCGGCAATCTCAATCTATCCGATGACATCCGGGATTGCTTCATTCGCTTCGCTCCTTCGCAATGACATTGCGACACAGTCTCTTCTGAAAGGAGGGAGCAGGACTTCCCCCTTTTATAAAGGGGGATTTTCCTGCTGAATTTGTGTTGTCCATCAGAAGTCATATTTCGAATAGCTGCCTTGGAGTCCGTGTCAGGATCTCGTTGGCGCCGCGGCCGACGAGGACCATGTCCTCGAGTTTCACGACCCCTCCCCCCTGGGTCATCATGTGCATGTCCAGGGCGACAACGCATCCCTCCGGGATCGAGGAGGTGTCGTGCTCGGAGAGGATCGGCGGCTCGTTGAGTTCCAGGCCGACCCCGTGGCCGAGAATGCGGGAAGCCTTGCCCCCGCCGAAGGACATGAACTCCCGGGACCGTCCCAGTTCGTCGGCCTTCTGCCGTGCCATACGATAGACATCCCTGCCCGTCATGCCCGGCCGGATCGTGCCGATGAGGTGGTCGGCGACGGCCCGGAGGTCGCCGTAGAGGGCATGGGTGGCCTTGCCGGCCTTGCCGATGCAGTAGGTCCTTGTCTGGTCTGCGTGGTAGCCGTCGACGAGGGTGGGGATGTCGACGACGACGGTCTCGCCCCGGCGGATCGCTCTCCGGGAGGGGCCGGCAGGCACGGCGGGGCTCATGCCCACGCCCGTGATGGTGTAGACGACGCCGCTGATCCTGGAGAGGTTGGGGCCCGCCCCGATGGGACCCCGGCTCATGAAGAAATCGGGCAGACGGATGAAGAAAATCCCCTCGTGGCCCGCAAGCCGGTGGGCGTTCTCGACGGCCGCGGCCAGCTCCAGTTCCGTGACCCCATCGCGAAGTGTCGCCATGACGGCCTCGTGGCCCGCGTGGACGGCGTCGCAGGCCAGGCGCAGCCTCTCGATCTCCCCGGGCTCCTTCACCTTGCGCTGCTCGAGCGTGACGGGGGAGATGTTGACGAAGGTTACGTCGGGGCAGGCCTTCCGAAGGGCCTCGAATTGCTCCGCCGTCAGGATATCGAGCTCCGAGCCGATCTTCCCGGGCTTTCCCGCCAGTCGGGACAGGGCGCCTGCGAGGATTTTCTCCAGCCGCCGCTCTTCGAGGAGCTTTTCCCGCCCGATGAAGACGTCCTGCACGGCAAACTCGAACCCGCTCCTGACATAAAGGGTGTAATCATCGGGGGTGATAAGGAGGCAGGAGGGCTGCGCCGTCCCCGTGTAGTAGAGGATATCGCGGGAATAGACGAGCAGGGCCGCGTCGAGGCCCTCTTCGACAAGCCGTCGCTGTAGTGCGCTTATGCGGTTTATCATGGCCGTGCCTCCACAAAAGCAGGGTATCGGGTATAGGGTTTAGGGTCCAGGGTTCAGAAAAAAATGGAAGGGGAATGTTCCCCCTCACCTCAATCCTCTCCCCCGG
>DIFQ01000030.1:403-15519 GCA_002419215.1 Syntrophaceae bacterium UBA5744 | reverse complement strand
TAGGGGCCGTTCCCCGAACGGCCCGACAAGCCCGATCGGGGATCGGGCCCTACGAGATTAAAGGTGTTTCTTTCATCGATAACCCCGACTCCAAGTCGGGGTCTGTTGCTCGCAATGACTGTCTTCTTTTATCTCTTCACTCAGGCACTTCATTGTCCTCCTCGGACCTCGTTCCTCGGTCCTCGAACCTTACCCGTGGATCGTTTTGCCCTGCAACCTCGCCCAGGTCTTCTCCGAGTACCAGATTCGGACGAACTCCTCGATGGAGTCCCGTTCCGTCTTCTCCATCCGCTCGGCCACGGCCCGCCGGAGGAGCCCCTTGATGCTCCTGAACGCGTCGGGGTCCCTGGCGGCATACTCCCGGGCGACCTTCATCGTCTCCTCTTCAAGGTTCTCCTCGGAGGCGACCCGGTCGACCAGGCCCATCCGCAACGCCTCTTCGGCGGTGTACATGGCGCCGCTGTAGAGAACGTTCTCGGCCATCCGGGGCCCGACGAGCCGCTTGAGCATCTCCACGGACCCCGCAAAGACGGACGAGCCGAAGTTGATCTCGTTGAGCGAGATCCTGGCCTTGCCCGGGACCATGAGCCTGTAATCGCAGGACGTGGCGATCATGCAGGCCCCGGCGATCGTGTGTCCGTTGAGCATCGCCACGACGGGCTTCGGGTGCAGAAAGATATCCCGGTACAGACGGGTGAAGTTTGCCAGGTAGCGGGTGAACCGCTCCCTGTCGTAGCCCAGGAACTGGGGGATGTCGAACCCGAAGGAGAAAAACTTCCCCGTGCCCGTCAGGACGATCGAACGGACCGACGGGTCAAGGGCAAGCTCCCCGAAGGTCCGGCTCATCTCGTCGATCAGGTTGTCGTTGAACGCGTTTACCTTGCCGCGGCGGATCACGACCCGGGAAATCCCGTCCTGATCCGTTCTGGATATGTATTCCATGGCTCCCTCCTGTACGTTGGCGGTTGGAAACGGCCCCATTATAAAAAGGAGGGATATACTGGTTTTTATGGAAAACGAGGGTTATTTCTTTTGTTACTTTTAAGAAATGTTAAGCCGCCGCAAAGGCAGAATGCGAGAGCCGATCGGGCCTGCGGGAAAAAACTTCGCTGCGTGATGGGTGTCCCTTGCCCGCAGGATGGGTGCGATTATTCCCTGCATGGGTGCCCCGGGCGCCCGGCAGGCCCGCCGTCACTGCCGGGTGTTGCGCTGCCAGAGATCCAGAAGGACGATGGCCTTGTCTTCCGGCAACGGCCTCAGCCCTCGCTCGTAACCGGAGAGCGTCTGGCGGGTCACCCCCAGGGAGCGGGCGAGCTCTTCCTGCCGCAGCCGCCGCTCTGCCCTCAACTGCCGGATCAGGACGGGGTTTGCCTGCAGCTCCCTCGCGGTGGATGGCACGAAGGCAGGGGCCTCGCGCTTCCTGCGCCGTTTCGGGGAAAATCCCGTCCGCGCGGTCTCCCGGATCCGCCAGAGACGACCGGACAGCCTTATGGTCAGGGGCCGGTCCAGCCACTCACGGAAATAGCCCCGCCCGCGGTCGGGCGGCTCCAGGACCGGCAGGGATTCCAGCACGCCGATATCGGCGAGCCGCTCGTGGGCCCGGATGAAGGCATCCACCGTCCTGCCGGGGGCCTGCCCGTGAATGGCTTCGCCGCAGAAATCGAGGATCGTTCTCGGCGTTGCAGCGGGCTGCTGGCCCTTCTTGCCGGCAATGATGCCGAGCATGATCCAGTAGGTCCCCAGTTTTTTTGTGAAGGCATCCGTGTAGGGGTTGAGTCTCAGGAGGGATCGGCTGTAGTACCCGATCCATCGAAGGCCTTCGGGATCGAGAAAGTGGGACAGGGCCTGCCCGCAGCGGAAACGGAAGGCCGTCCACGTCCGGCCGTCCTTCTCGTGCTCCATATCCAGGATGTCGAGAAGCCTGTCCGGCCTTTCCCGTCCGAGGCTGACCGTGCCCCCGCCGCGGTAGTCCTTCCACGACATGGTCAGGCGCATATCGGCAAGCCGAAGCACTTCCTGCCGGAAGTCCTCGAAGAGCGTGCGGGAACGGCCATGACGCAGGTTCACACCCCTGAGTTTCGCAATCTCATCGAGGCCGATCCGGGCAACACCGTTGATCGGATTGTTCAGCCCTGCGATACGGGACATGAGGATCAGGAAAACATCGGCCGTCTCCACGGAAAGACGGGAAACGATTTGCCGAAGCTTACCCGAGTAAACGAAATCCATCCGGGGCGTGGCAATATAGTGCGGGTGAAAGCGGGATTTGAAGTCCGGCGGGCTGTCGAAAAAAAGTGAAATCCTCCCGTCGCGCGCCTCGTGACGGTAATAGGGCCGCCCGAAGGAATTCGACCGCCACCGGTCCCTCGAGCCTCCCGCGTAAATGGCGCGAAGCGTTGCCATGATGACGGGATTCGTCGGGACGGGAAGTTCCCGATCCGTCGACTGCCGATCCCTGCCGGTTTTCGGCTCCAGCGGCCTGTGCATGGAGACGATCCTCCTACGGGTCTGGCTGAAGATATCCCTTTGAGCCTGATGCTGGATCGATTATTACCTGCGTCCCGGTTCGATTGCAATACCCTGTCCGTTGTTTTTCACACCGGCGACGACACGGTCCTTCCGGGCGGTTCGGCCTGATCAAGAGAGGGGGCAGGAGATGAGGCCGAACAAGAGGGGCGGGGGAGGCGATCCCCGCCTCTCTTGTTTCTGCTGCCTGCTGCTTCGCAGACAGCCCGGCCATCTGGGGATCATGGCATCGTGATGGCGCCGGTGCTGGCGACCGCACCGGTATTGGATCCGGCGGGAAGCGCCCCGTGCACGAGCGTGATGGTGCCGCCCGAGACGGTCAGGTTGCCCGCGCTGAACGTGATGTTCGACGAATTCCGGTAGCCATAGCCCGAAATCTTTGCCAGCGCGTCGATGGTTGCGCCAGGGTAGTCGCTGAAGTAGGCCTGAGACGCCGTGAAGGCATTCTTCAGGTCCGAATTCAATTCGGCCCTGTAACCGCGCTTGCGGTACTCCGTGAACTGCGGGACGGCAATCGCAGCGATGATGGCGATGATGCCCACGACAATCATGAGTTCGATCAACGTGAAGCCCTTCTGTGCTCTTTTTTTCCTTAACCCGTCCATCTCTTCAATAACCTCCTGTTCCGTGTTTGCTGCAGTTCAATGGCTTAATTTTCCCCGAGAACCAGGACGAGATTCTCGAACAGCTCCCTTTGTGTCCGGTCGGCCAGTTTGCCCTTGATGAGGTTCAACGCCTGATAGGGGATCATCTTCTCCCTGTAGGGGCGATCCGATGTAAGGGCGTCATACATGTCCACGAGCGCGCAGATCCGCGCATACTCGTGAATTTCGCCCCCGTAAAGGCCGTAGGGGTAGCCGCGGCCGTCTTCGCGTTCGTGGTGCTCGAGCACGATCAGCTTGCTCTCGGTGGTCAGCTGGTTCGTCTCCTTCAGGATGTCGAACCCGTAGAGGGGATGCCGCCGCATTTCCGTCATCTCCTCGTCGGTCAGCAGACCTTCCTTCATGACCACGCCGGGGTTGATCCGGATTTTTCCCAGATCGTGCAGAAAAAAACCGATGCCAAGCTCCCGCAGGTCATGACGGTCCGAATTGCCGAAGTATCTCCGGGCAACCAGCAGCGACAAGACCCCCACGTTGACGGAGTGCGAGTAGGTGCAGGTGTCATAGTCCCTGATGCTGAGAAGGTAGCGATTCAGATGATCCTCTTCCAGGATGCAGTCGATGACCTCGTAAAAGCCGTTTTTTGCCGCACTGATCGTCTCCTCGTCGGGGATGTTCTCCATGAGTTGCTTCATGACCATCTTCGAACAGGCCTTCACTGCGGCGGCCCTGCAATCCGGGTCGATTCCACTGTCGTGGAGGAACTCCATCAGGTCGGGAGGGATGGTCTCCGCAGGCTCGGGAACCGCGGTGTCCGTCGAACAGGCTTTATCGATGACTGCATGGGGAATCCCGCATTCCCGAGATTCGACTCTCACCCTTGTCAGACCCCAGCTCATCATCCTGTCGATGTCCTTCTGCGAGTTGAGGACGAACCGGTTCCGAATGAAGGGGTGCCTGAACCATGACCCGGGTATGGTCACGCGCATGCCGACTTTCAGTTCACTGACAGGGATCGCCTGCATAAAAACTCCCGCGGTAAAACGGTACGGCCGGTCCGGGATTCATTCAATGCCTCACCGCACGGTGCGAGGCGTTCGCCCCCGAACCTAAGGGCTTTTCCATTTCCCCTTGGCCTGCCCGGATACGCCTCTCTCCTGAACGCCTGTCGCGGTAATTTCCACTTCGCTTGCCGCCACGGCGAAACTCAATTTGTAATCGCCGGCATCGGTGCTCACGGCTGCGATGATGCCGGCAAGATCGTTTGCATCCGATTCCGAAGTCATCAAACGTATCGCGTACTGGTTCGTGAGCCTGTTTTTCCCTTCCGACACCGCCTGCGTGGCGGCCCTGTTTTCCGCTTCCGTTTTCAGACCGATGAATTTCGGCGCGGCCACGGCGCCAATGGCCCCGATGATGACGATAACCGCAATCAATTCAATCAGGGTGAACCCTCCTTGATTGCGGGATCGTTTCGAATGGCGCCTGCGAGAAAGCTCGATCATGGGGATTCCTTGCAACATTTCCTTACCGATTGCCTTTTCCTTGAGCACGGACGGTACCAACCGGCCTTCCCCGAATAAAAGCAAATAAACTCAAATGCTTGCAGCCCGCCGCATGGCGGCAGGCTAATGCGGCCTCGCTCACGGAGATGCTCCACTGTGGCTCCTTGACGCCAAATATCAAATGATATGAAGCGGATGCCGGTCCGATGCCGTTTTGGCATGGTTCATATCTGCGGACCGGATCCGTCCCCGGCTGTTGCCCTGGGCAGCCGGAGCAGGCGGGCATCGAGCTTCAGGCAGGTTCGAGGACCGAGGAAGACAATTAGGACATCCCCCTTTACTAAAGGGGGAAAGAGGGGGCATTGAGTGTAAGAAAAAAGAGGCGGGGAAAGACTCCCCGCCTTCGACTGGCATAAAAAAACAGGATATCAGCGAAGCTCACGATACGTCGTGAGCCTGATCTTCTTCCGTGCGATGGCGTCTTTCACTTCCCTGCTCGTCAGAACGTCCGTCTCGGCGGCCCGGTGCCGACCGACTCCGCCCCCCGTGAATCGGTCCTCCGGGCTCGAGTGGACAAGCGCGTTGTGCTCCGGCGATTCGATCCCGGGGTGGGCCACCCACAGCCACAGGCCAGGCGTCAGCTGATCGATCAGCCGGAGGGCGACACCGAGTTTCCGGTCGACAGGCGCCTTGTACACGCTGATGGCGTAATTCTCCCCCAGGGTGCCCGATATCGGCAAACCGTATTCCTTGGAGAGTTTCCTTGTGATTTTCTCCACATCATCATTGGCGGCATAATGCAGGTCAATATACTGCGGCTTCACGCCCTTTTTCAGCGCCAGATCGATCTGCGCCCTGAATTCGGCCTCGATTTCTTCGGGTTTCGGCTTATTCGACCACAGCTCGCCGGGCGCGGGAAAAAGAAACCCGTCGGCGTCGACAAGCGAAGAAACCCTGCTCCAGGGCAGGACCGGCCTCCAGCGATAGCCCTGCCACTCGCCGACCAGGCTGAGGTGAACACCGATGCACCAGCCGGGGTTCCGGCGGAGCAAGTCCGTTGCCGCCTCGAACCACGGGGCAACGACCAGGAGGGATGCGCAGGTGAGCACGCCCTCCTTGAAGCTTTTTTCAAAGGCTGCAATCGAGCCCTGCGTCATCCCCAGATCATCGCCGCGCACGATCAGCCGGATGTCCTCCGCATGGCAGAACGGCGACATGGAGAAAGAAACAAGAACGACCCCAAGCAGGAAAAAAATGAAGGCATTTCGCTTCATCGTCGCCCCCCGGCTGCCAGGATGACTACCTTCCATTCAATACGGAATGCCGGGCGGAAAGTCAAAAAAAAGAAGGCACCGTGATACTTCCGTCGATCAGGCGAAAAGGAAATCCCCCGGGCAGAAGCAGGGCTGAACCCACTTTCCGAGGCAGCCGACAGGTGGACTTGACAGATTCGGCGGCATGTTAGGCCAAATTTTGCACCTCGATGTTCATGTGGCCGAGGCGGAAGAAAAAGAAAAGGTCGACCCGACGCTGTTGAGCACAAAGGCGGAGGGAAATGCATCGGAAAAACGCCGGATGGCTTTCCAGCCTGTGCAGTGCATCGGCACCACGACCTCGGGCGCCATCGCCTTCAATGCGTCAATGGTGTCCCCGATGATCGGTTCGAAAAGCGGCCCTGCCAGGTGAAACCCGCCCAGGACCGCGTGGACGGCTTGGGCCCCGGTGATCTTCTTTCCGTAAAGCACCGTGTTGACGATCCCTGCGTGACTGCAACCGCCGATCACCACCAGGCCTTTGCCCTTCAAGAGAAGGAACAAGGCCTGATCATCGAGAATCGGATCTTTTTCCAGTTTCCCGTTTCTTTCCACCACCGCGTGGGGCATTCCCCTTTCAAAGCTCGTGGTGCGTTCCACCTCGCCGCTGACCATGATCATGTCCTCGCAGATCAGCGTCGGTGCGGCGGTCTCCTTGATCCGGCCTCCCCGATTTTCGATCTCCCCCCGGTCGAGCATCACGGGAAAACGATCTTTCCCCCCGTCCTTGCGGGTCAGATAACGGGGCGAAACAAAGGCATCGGGGTGGACCAGCACGGGCATGGGCCCGGGCATCTTCTCCAACAACCCATTCAAGGCCCCCAGGTGATCCATGTGACCGTGGCTGAGCGCGATCGCCTCGATTTTCTTCAGATCCAGTCCCAGGTGTTCCATATTGTGCGGCACACCCACGGCGCTGTACCCCGTATCGAACAGGATCGTATGCTCTGCGCTTCCTTCACGGACGGTAACCAGCAGGGAAAGACCATGCTCGCCGACGAGGGTGTCCCGGAAGATCTCCCCGTTGCCGGCGAGGTTTGCCCGACGGACGACCTTCGTGTTGCCCAGAATCACATCCGCATAGTTGTCCATGAGTGTCAGGATCTCGATTCGGTCGACTTCCCTCAGCCTGTTATTCATGTTCTCCCCTTTCGGGTGCCCCGTTGGATTTTTCCTTCATCTGTCCTATTCGTCCCGCGGATCGAGAATGCCAGACTCTTTCGATGGATGGTGCCGGTCATGCGATCCTTAATCGTAATTTGCGCGAGTCGCTTCATCCGCGAGTGTCGGTGCGATGAGAGGCTTCCATTTGGAATTCTCCCATGTCCCGAGTGAAGTGTGCATGACAAGATACTTTTTCGGTATGGGATGAGTGCCCACGACGACGTTGACCCCAAATCGCTTTTCAAGAAAGGACTTGAATGCCTCGATATGAGGACAGGGGGGATAGCCGACGACCATGCCGGTAGCCAGGTGGATAACCTCTGCGCCGTTCTTCACCATCTCTTCGCCTGCATATTCGATATTGCCGCCGGGACAGCCGTCGCAAGTTGTAAAACCAACCAGCTCGAGCTCCGTATCCGGGTATATGCTGAAAGCCCCTTCCTTGTTCCTCATCGCCCGGAGACACTTCCCACCCGCACAGCGGCGGTAGCGATCGCAGATCACGATCCCAATCTTCGTTTTCGGCTTCATGTCCGTTCCTTTCACTCTTGCCGGGTTGATTGACGCGGCATCCTGTCCGGGTCAAAAACGCTCTTTGACGATCACGCCCCCTTCTTCTTCGTCATCGAGGAAAAAGGAAAACGGGCTGAAATCCTTTCCTCTCAGCCCGTTTTGTCCTGATTCCACCTGTTATGCTCCGAAGGGGTCAATCGCGTTCCATGTCGGTTTTCCAAACCTTCCAGACGTTTCCGACCAGGTCCGGCCCCGGCTTCAAGGTTACCTTGCCCGGCCGCCAGCCCGAAGGCGTCGCCTCCGTGCCGCCGCTGTTTCGAACGTGCTGGAAGGCCTGCAGCTGGCGAATGCTCTCGGAAACGTTTCGCCCCACCGGCGGGGTCAGCACCTCGTAGCCCTGGATCACCCCGTCGGGGTCGATGATGAACCGGCCCCGCGTCTCCACGCCGGCCACGTCGTCAAAGACGCCGTAGGCCGTCCCCACCTTGCCCCCCACGTCCGAGAGCATCGGGTAGGGGACGCCCTTCTTGACCATCTTGGAAATCTCGTGGTCCACCCACATCTTGTGGACGAAGACGCTGTCGATGCTCATGGTGAGCACCTGGGCGCCGAGCTTCTCGAACTCGGGGTATCTATCGGCGACCGCCGATATCTCCGTCGCTCAGACGAAGGTGAAATCCCCCGGGTAGAAGCAGAGAAGCACCCACTTGCCGAGATAATCCGAAAGATGAACATTGATGAACTTTCCCTGAAAATATCCCGGCGCCATGAAATCGGGCGCCTTCCTGCCGATCATGACCATGGATTTCACCTCCTTCTTCGTCTCCGCCGCTTCGGTTGGTTGATCCCCCGGAGGCTCTTCGCCGACGAGCCCCCCTGTCGGCCTTGCGCAGCCTGCCTTGATCTCTTCAGCCAATGGGTCCACCTCCTTTCGCGTTTCGGTCATTGTAACGAGCCGGATCGGGTTCCACAAGCGCCTTCCCGTGCCGTCCGCGCCCGATGATCACTGGGGTTTGTCCGCCGGCAGCTCCTCGCCGAGGGCGAGGCGGCAGAGGTCGCTGATCATGTAGTTCTTCATGCCCGCCTCGCGTACCTTCTTGTTGAGGATCGCGAAACACATGGGGCAGAGATACACCATCGCCTCGGCGCCGGTTGCCTTCGCGTCCTCGACGTTCTTCACCCGGAAGGGCTCGTAGTTCTTCCCGCGGGGGAAGAGCTTGAGGCCCGGGCCCGCCACTTCCACGCCGCAGCACAGGGCGTCCTCGCCCTCGTACTGGCGCTTCATGCGCGTCACCCCGATCAGCTCGAAGATCTCGTCGACAATGGGGTCTTTCTCCGGCGTGTAGCGCGACGCGCAGGGCCGCTGGTAGGCGACCTTCATGTCGAGTTTTTTCAGTTTCCCTTTTTTCTCCTTCAGGACGTCCCGGAGGTGCTCGAAGATGTGAACCGGCCGGAAGGGGATCTTGATGCCCATCTCGGGGGCAACGCCCTTGATCGCTGCGTAGCAGTCGTCGTGCACGAAGACGATCTCCTTCGCCCCGGATTTGGCCAGGTTGTCCACCATGCCCTGCAGGCGCTCGCGCAGGACGGACTCGTCGCCCATGTGGGCGAAGAGCACATTGCAGAAATAGTGTTTCCCCTTCAGGAGGGGGATCGTCTCGAAGAGCTCACCCTGCACGGCCCAGGGCATGTTTCCCTGCATGACGCAGATCGACATGACGCGCTCTGCGGGCTTGACGGGCTTCGGCTCTCCTTCGGGCTTGAACCGGGCGGCCATGTCGGCGCGCAGCTTCGGGTCTGTGAAATCGCCCGCCTCCTCCATTCGCTTCATGATGAGGTCGAAGGGACGGGCATTCGTCGGGCAGTACTCGTCGCAGGCCATGCAGGTCACGCAGTCGTAGATCCAATCGGACTTCTCGCCTGCGACCAGCTTGCGCATCGCCGCCGAGCCGCTCTCCTTGTTGAAGTCCAGGTACTTGCACCGCGCCAGGCAGTCTCCGCAAAAGTCGCATCTTTCCTCGTGAAACATAACCGCTTCTCCCTTGAATAGTTTTTAATGACCTTTCGTCATTCGGATTTCCGCGCAGATGTCTTTTTCATGAACCGCCCGTCGTCCCGGGTATGACCGAGTTTCCGGAGGTTATCCTTCAGCCAGCCGATTCTCACGTCGTCCGCCCCGTCGAATTGGGGAACGTAGGGCTTGATGTCCAGCAGGGGCGTACCGTCGACGATGTCCACGTTCTCGACACAAAGGACGTTGCCTTCGATCCCCAGCAGGCGGACTACCGAGATCCCGATCGCATTCGGACGGGCGGGGCTTCTCGTCGCGAAGACGCCTCTTTCGACGCCGTCCAAGTAGGGCGTCGCCCGAAGACAGGCCGCCTTGGCTTCGTGGAAATGGTAGATCAGGATGACGTGCGAGAAGCCGTCGAGGTCCTTCAACCCATCGACAACCCCGCGATCCATCTCCACACGTCCCACGATCCCCTGTGCGGCCGCCGGCTGGATCGGCATGCCCTCGGGCGAATGGAAGGGGGTGCGGATGACCCCGATGGGTTTGTAACGGATCTCCGTCATCTTCTGCTCATGCTTTCCTTGTCTTTCCAACCGCAAAATCCCGCAGGGCCTTTTGAAGCGCCCGGGCCGCCAGCAGGGCGCAGTGCCTGTCCTCCTCGGGCATCCCGTCGAGATACTCCGCGATGGAGCTCTGGTTGATGTTCAGGCATTCCCGGAGGGTCCTTCCCCGGGCCATCTCGGCGGCGGCGGCCATCGAAGCGAAGGCGGAGATGCAGCCGTTGATGGTGAAAGCGGCGTCCTCGATCTTGCCGTTGGCCACCCGGAGGAAGAACTCCACCGTGTCGCCGCATTCGCCCGTCAGTGTCGCGTACCCGTTCGGGTCTTCGATACGGCGGTTGTTGGTCGCGTCCGTGCCGAGCCGGATCAGTTTCTGTGAGTAGCGCCTGCCCGTCCGCTGGAAGAGCATTTCGAGCAGCGCCCGGATCGTTTCCGCGTCACGCTCCATCGGGACAGGGATTCTCCTCGCGCAGCATCCTGCTTCAATGACTAAGCACAACAGGCCCCCAAAATCAACCGGACAATCGTGCGGAACAGCCCTTCCAAAGGGCGGAGAGGGGGCGGCTTCGGGGATGAACCCTCTTTTTTTCCTCCCGGCCTCCTTCCCCTGTTGCAGCGATCACCCGGGAATCTGCACGTTGGAGCCGTTTCGGATCTCGACGAAGCGGCTGCCGAAGTGATGCCGCATGAGTTCCGTGGCTCTCTCGCCGGTGCAGTGGGTGGGTGCGACGCCGGCCACGCCCAGGTCTTTCATCCGGTCGATGACCCTCAAAATCTCCGCATCGCGTGCATCGAGGAGATGGAAACCGCCAAGCACCAGAGCAATCTTCTCCCTGGACCACTGCCGGACCTTCTCGAGGATGGTGACGATCCCCGGATGAGCGCACCCCGTGACAACCACAAGCCCTGCGGCGGAGGCCAGCACGAGCGCCTGCTCGTACAGGGTGTCCCCGTTGAGGGCCGCAGGCAGCTCCCCGGTCGTTACCACTCCGCCCCGGATCGACTGAAAACCGCCGGACGTCCGCACGGAGCCGCCGAATACCTCGATGTTCCTCGTCAGGGCTTCAGCCGCATGGGGGCAGACATGGACGTTGACGGCCCTGTTTTGCAGCAGAAAGCCCCAGAGGCCGTTGGTGTGATCCCAGTGGTCGTGCGAGATGACGATGTCGAGGATGCCGGACACGTCGACGCGCTCCTCGCGCATGCGCCGCATCAGGATCGTCGACACCCCGTGCGTGTCAAACAGGAGATCATCGCCCAGGAGAAGCGACAGGCCCCAGTTCCCGGCCGCCCGGTCCTCCTGCGTGGATCCCGTCGCGATGACCTTGATCCTCACCGTTTCCCCCCTGAAAAATCAGTTTCCGAATTCCCCGCCCGTCCCGCCATGCTCACCGATCGCATCGGCCTCCCTTGCCGCAGGGAGGCTGATCACATCGTTGCTCGCGTCCGCAACAGGTCGATCCGCCGGATGATCTCCCCTTGGGTGTACCGATACCCCGCGGAAGGAGCCGTGTCATGCTCCGGCTTCCGCAAAGGGGGCAGAGCGCGGACTGCTCCGGCCCGATCACGCCCTCGATGACCTCCGAGATCTCGCCGCAGGCACCGCATTGATACTCATGGATCGGCATCTCTCCTGCCCTCTCTTTACCACTCCTTCCCCGATGACGGAGGATCAATCCGCCTTCCCCCTCCTCCTGATCGTCTCGGCGGGACTGATCGGCATGACATCCTTCCGCGGCTCCTCGTAGACGCATCGAACGGAGAGGTCCCGGAAACAGTTGATCACGCCTGCGATTTCGATTCGGTCCAGGGGCCGCTTCCCGCCGGGTCGCAGGGGGGTGTTGACCTGAACCTCGTCGGCCCCGATCTGCCGGGCAAGCCGTGCGAGCAGGGGTGCGACATCCCGGTTCTCGTCGACGAACATGATCTGAAGGGCAAGCCTGCCCTTGTACTGCCGCCTGAACGAGATCAGGCCGTCAAGGATCGCTTCATAGGTGATCCCGGCCGCCGGCCGGTTGATCGACCGGAGCAGCTCGCCTGAAGATGCGTCCAGCTTGGCGACGACAAAATCGGTTCGTGCCATCTCGGCGCGCACGTCTTCCCGGTCGACGAGGGAGGCATTGGTCAGGATGGCTACGGGCTCCCTGCGCACCTTCTTGACAGCTTCGATGGCCGTGCCCAGGTTGGCCGCCAGCGTCGGTTCCCCCCTGCCGGAGAAGGTGATGAAGTCGATCTGCAACTCCGGGGGAAGGGCCGAAATCTCTTCAAGGAGTGCCTCCGTGGGAACGTAAACCTTCCTCTCCGTCGTGTGGACATCGGTCTGTCCCAACTGGCAGTACAGGCAGTCGAAACTGCAGATCTTTTCCTCCCGGGAGAGCAGATCGACCCCGAGAGAGGCGCCGAGCCGCCAGGAGGAAACGGGTCCATACACGAAGTGGGGCAACGCGTTCACCATGCCTATGCGACAAAGGTCACAATGTGCCTGACGATTTCCTGGAACGCCGCGGTCGACGGTGCGTCCTTTCTGGACTGGACGAACGGGAGCCCCTTGTCGGCCATTTCGACCATTGCCGTCTCGAAGGGGATTCTTCCCAGGAAGGGCACGCCGAGGTCTTTTGCGGCTTTTTCACCGCCGCCTTTCTTGAAGATGGGTGTCTCCTTCCCGCAGTGCGGGCAGACGAAGCCGCTCATGTTCTCGATGATCCCGATGACGGGGATCTTCAGCTGGCGCGCAAAAAACACGCTTTTTCTTGCGTCGAGGATGGAGACATCCTGCGGGGTGGTCACGATGATGGCCCCGCTCACCTCCGGAATGAGCTGGCATGCGCTCAGCGGTTCGTCGCCGGTGCCGGGAGGGGAGTCTACGACCAGGTAATCGAGGTCGCCCCAGTTGATCTCTTCGAGAAACTGCCGGATGGCGGACATTTTCAGGGGACCCCGCCAGATGATGGGCATGTCCGGGTTTGCGGTCGCAAAGGAGATGCTTGCCGCCTTCAGGTTGGGCAGCACCCGCACCGGTTCGATGCCGTTGTCGGACCCGGTGAACCCCTGCCCCTCGACCCCCAGCATCTTGGCGATGTTGGGGCCGTGCAGGTCGATGTCCACGAGGCCCACCTCCCGGCCCGTCAGGGCCAGGGCATAGGACAGGTTGACGGAGACGGAGGTCTTTCCCACCCCGCCCTTGCCGCTCATGACGATGATCTTGTGTTTGATCCGGGACATCCGGTTTTTCAGTTCTTTGTCCTGGTCCTCTTCTTTCTTATTCGGTTCGGTGATCTGGATCGGTTTCATGGGTTGCCGGGTTCGAACTCCTTTCTGAAATGGTTATGACGACCGGCGGTCCTTGCCCGTCGGTTCGGAATCGATCTTTTTCCACGCGGCGCGGATTGCATCGGCGACGTCGTCCTGTGCCGTCTCGACGTAGGGCCTGGCCTTGATCAGGGACGCGGCGACGTGCTTCGAGAAGGGGATCCGTCCCAGGAAGCTCACAGCCTCTTCGGAGCAAAGGGCTTCGATCTCGCGGCTCTTCTCCGGGTTGATGTCCCACTTGTTGATGACGATGCCGGCAGGAATCCTGAAATGCCGGGTCAGCTCCACGACGCGCCGCGCGTCGTGGATTCCCGACAGGGTAGGCTCCGTGACGATGACGGCGAGGTCCGTGTCGGTGAGCGAGGCCAGCACGGGGCAGCCGATCCCCGGGGGGCCGTCGATGATCACATAATCCAGACTGCGCGATTGTGCAATCCTTTTTGCCGCCTCCCGGACGTCGGCCACCAGCTTCCCCGAATTCTCCTGGGCGATTCCCAGTTTCGCATGGATGAAAGGCCCGTAGGGCGTCTCCGAGAGGTACCACTCGCCGCAGAGGTTTTCCCTCATCTCGATGATCTCGACGGGACAGATGCGGGCGCAAAGCCCGCAGCCTTCGCATGCGAGGGGATCGACGACGAATTCGTCACCGCTCTCGGCGATCGCGTCGAAACGGCACACCTCGGAGCACTTGCCACAGGCGATGCACAGGGCCGGGTCGATCCACGCCGTCTTTCCGCTCCGGAACTCGTGCTTCTCGACAATGCGCGGGTTGAGCAGGAGGTGAAGGTCCGCCGCGTCGACGTCGCAGTCCACCATGACCTTGTTTTTTGCCAGCGCGGCGAGCGACGCCGTGAAGATCGTCTTACCCGTGCCCCCTTTTCCGCTGATGACCACGATCTGTTTCATAGTGATTCTTTATATCCTTGAACAGGGCCCGGAATTTCTCCGCGTAATCCCCGTCCTTCTCTACAATGTTGATCCCCCTGGAATAAAGTTCCGCAATGGTCCGGTCGAAGGGGATGCGCATGAGAACCGGAATCCCGTTTTGCTTCGCGTAGGCCTCCACCCCCCCGTCGCCAATGTCGCACCGGTTGATGACGAGCCCGTGCGGGATCCCCATGACCTTGAGCACCTCGACGGCGAGGACGAGGTCGTTCAGCCCAAAGGGGGTCGGCTCCGTGACGAGCAGGCAGTAATCGCTCCCCTCGAGGGCGTTGATGACCGGGCACGAGGTGCCCGGGGGCGCATCGATGAGGGTCGTCCGGGTCCGATCGATATGCTTCTTGACCTGCCGGATCAGCGGAGGAGACATGGCCTCTCCGACATGAAGCCGGCCGTGGGCGAAGCGGATGGCCCCAGCCCACCCGGCTTCGACGACGCCGATTTCCCGGTGAACCTCACGGATGGCGCCCTCCGGACAAAGGAGGAAACAAGCCCCGCAGCTGTGGCACAGATTCGGAAATACGAGGACACCGCCCTTGAGGGCGTCATTCGGCGGAATGACGGCGAGAGCGTTGAAGGCGCAGACCTCCGCGCATTTCCCGCAGTAGGTGCACTTCTCCTCGATGATCTCGGGAACCATGACCCGGGCCGGCGTCTTCTCCGTGAGA
>DIFQ01000030.1:0-268 GCA_002419215.1 Syntrophaceae bacterium UBA5744 | reverse complement strand
TCGCCATCGGCGTCCCGCACTCGGGGCACTTGACCGTGTAGCAGGGTACACCGGGCGTATGAGGCGCCTTCGCACCGCAGTTCGGGCAAAGGCAGTTTCCTCCGGGACCGACCCCCGCTCTGTTTCCGCCCATACGGCCCCCGCCGCCGCCTGCGCCGCGGCCGGCACCTCGTCCACCGGCGCCCCGGCCTCCGCCTCTCTGGCCTCCACCGCCCTGTCCTGTTCCTCTTCCGGTCGGCATGGCTTACCTCCTGTCTTTCCTATTTCA
>DIFQ01000088.1 GCA_002419215.1 Syntrophaceae bacterium UBA5744 | reverse complement strand
CTAAAACCTATTTTGGACAGATGTGTCGTGAAGTGACATTCAGGGTATCGGGGATCGGGTCTCGGGTATCGGGAAGGAAGAAATGCAAAAAGCAACAACAGCCGGCAGGAGACGGAAGCGTCTCATGCTGCTGTTTCTCATTTTGACAGGTCTTGCGCTCGCAAACTGCGGGTATCGGTTCTCGCCGGGCGGGGAGTGGATAGACAAGAGCCTTCAGACCGTCTTCGTGGACAACATCGCGAACACGACGAGCGAACCCTTCATCGAGATCTACCTCCGAAACGGCCTCGAGGACCAGTTCCGGAAAAGCAGCCGCTTCAGGCTGAGCGCCAGCAAGGACACCGCCGATCTGATCATGCAGGGGACCATCCTTTCCCTCAGCGTTCCGCCCGTGGCCTATGACCGGTATGACAAGGCTACGGAAGGCAGGGCCGTCATGACGGTCAATCTCCTCTTCGAGCAACGGGCAGCCGGCAAGAAACTCTGGGCCGTGACAAACTTCTCCGGAAATGAAACCTACCGGATCGACCAGGCAAATCCCAGCGCGACATCGGTCAGCAAGTCGACGGCGCTGCAGAAGCTCTCCAATGACATGGCGGAAAAGGCATACAGGAATCTGATGTCGGGATTCTAGGGCCGCTGCGCGGCAGGCCTTGAGGCCCGGAAGTTAGGAAGATAAGAAGTCAGGAAGCCAGGAACAAAAAAAGCCTGAAGAATTGCCTTCAGGCTTTTGCTTTTTCCGCGCTTCTGATGTTCCGCTCTTCCGCTCTTCTAAGCTTTCTTAAGGGCGTTGACCTTTTTGGTCAGTCGGGAGACTTTCCGGGAGGCGTTGTTCTTGTGATACACGCCCTTGGATGCGGCCTTCTTGATGACCCTGATGGCGCTCTTGAGGGTCTTCTCGGAGCTGTCCCGGTCCTGTTCGTCAACGGCGGCAAGGACCTTCTTGATCTCGGTCTTCGTCTCCGACTTTATGGCCGTATTCCGGATCTTGCGCTTTTTGTTCTGCCGATCCCTCTTTTCTGCCGATCGATGTGTAGCCAAAAGAGTTTCCTCCTTGTTTGGGCAATTCGAAAGGTGTTTTAATACCTAAGTTTTCAGCTCCTGTCAAGAACAAAAGACGGGTATCGGGCATAGGGTCTAGGGTATAGGGTCCGAAGGAACCAAGAATTCTTCTATAGATGGATTTTTCCATCCCGATACCCGAGCCCCGATACCCGATACCCTTTTTCTTTGCCCTGTACCCTGTACCCTGTACCCTGTACCCCGCCTCACAGCACCCTCACGAGCGTGAACACCCCGAGAGCGCCCAGCAATACAAGCATAACCCGCCGGTAGCCTTCCTCCTTGAACTTCCCGTAGAGCAGCGACCCCGCCCAGGTGCCCGCCAGAAGAGTCGGGATGGAGACGAGGAAGTTGACGATCACCCCGTCCGTGATGAGACCGTTTGCGGCATGGAAAACGCCGATGAGCAGCCCCGAGACGATGAAGAACCCCTGGAGGGTCACCTTAATCTGGTGCTTTGTCCAGTCCTGAAGAGAGGTGTAGACGATCACCGGCGGGCCTGATGCGCTGACGGCCCCTCCAAGGCCGCCGGCAAAAAAGCCAAAGAAATAGGCCCAGGGTCCGCCGACCTTTCCGATGGGCAGCCTGAACAGGAGGCCGTAGATCGCATAGGCAAGGAGGACCATGCCCAGAACGATCTGCACATGCGCCGGGTCCATCCGTTTCAGCAGATAGACTCCGACGGGAATCCCCGGGAGTGCCCCTGCAAGGAGCGGCCAGATCTTTCCCCACTCCCAGTGGGACCGGAGCTGGAAGATGAGGAGCACCGTGAGGATCACGCCCATGAGGTTCACCAGGGGGATGGCCTCCCGGATGTCCAGGAAGAGCACCAGCAGGGGAAGCGACAGCAAAACGGAGCCGAATCCGGACAATCCCTGGATAAACCCGGCCAGAAGCGCAACAATCGTCAGATAGATATAGACTTCCATTTCTCCTTTTCTCGACCCGCGACCCCTCTCTGATGTCCGGAATGTTCCCGAATCGGCATTTTTCTGCTACGATGCGGCCCATCATAAAAAAACAGGCATCCCCTGTCAAACGAGGCCGTCATGTCCGGAGACGCTTTTTTCCATGAACTCGTGAAGACCCACTTCGGGGAGGCTGCCTTGGTCTGGTCTGCAGACCGGCAGGGCCCCAGGATCGCCTGGATCTTCCTGCCCGCCCCGGCAGAGAAGACCCTGCTGCAGATTCGCAGGATGTTCCCCGGAGCGCCTGCGAAATCCTGCGGAGCCGTGGCGAAACTCGGCAAGGCACTCCGCGCCTGCCTGGACGGAAAGGCCGTTTACTTCGACACATCAACAATGGACTTGAGCCGGGTGCCCCCCTACCACAGGAAGGTGCTTCATTCTCTTGCGGAGATTCCCTGCGGGAAAGTCCGTACTTACGGAGCGGTCGCCGCAAAGACAGGGGCTCCGGGCGGGGCCAGGGCCGCCGGACAGGCCTGTGCGAAAAACCCCTTCCCGATCGTCTTTCCCTGCCACCGGGTCATCCGGGCGAACGGCTCGCTGGGAGGTTTCGGAGGGGGACTTCCGCTCAAGAGAGCCCTGCTCGAAATGGAGGGAATTCAGTTCGACAAAGGCGGAAAGGTGCTGCCGGAATATATCCTGCCATGAGGATCTCGGGTTTCGGGTCTAGGGTATAGGGTCCGAAGGAAACAAGAATTATTATGGATGGACTCTTCTTCTATCCCAATACCCGAGCCCCGATACCCGATACCCTTCTTCCCCTGCAGTGTACCCTAGACCCTGGTCCCTTGCTTTTGGGCCTTCTGGACGGCCATGTTGTCCCGGTGTATGGCCTCGTCGTAGTGCTTGTATCCCAGCACTTGTTCGATCTTCGAGGACTTCAAGCCCTGGATCTTGTGAAGCTCCTGGGCGCTGTAGTTGACGAGGCCCTTGGCAATGGCCTTCCCGTCGGGCGCGATGACAATGACGGGGTCGCCCACGACGAACTCGCCTTCCACTCTCTCGATGCCCGAAGGCAGCAGGCTCTTGCCGTTTTCCACGATGGCCTTCCTGGCCCCGTCGTCGACAAAGAGCTTCCCCCGGGAGCGCAGCGTAAAGGCGATCCAGTACTCCCGGCTCGAGAGGCACTCCGTCATGGGCGTGAACAGGGTCCCCACGTCCTTTCCCCCGAAGATCTCCCCCAGGATGCCCTTCTTCTTCCCCCGGGCGATGATGTAAGGGATCCCGCAGGCCGTCACTTTCCGCGCAGCCAGGATCTTGCTTCGCATCCCCCCCATGCCGGTGGGATCTGCCTCGGCCGTGGCCATGGATTCGATGTCGTCGGTGATTTCCCGAACAACCCCGATGAGCTTGGCCTTCTTCACTCCGGGGGCCTTGGGGTTGCGGTCATAGAGGCCATCGGTGTTGGTCATGCTGATGACGAGGTCGGCCTCGGTGATGTTGGCCACCACGGCGGCCAGGTGGTCGTTGTCGCCGAACTTGATCTCGTCGACGGCGACGGTGTCGTTTTCGTTGATGATGGGGATGACGTTCCACTCCATGAGGGTGGAGAGGGTGTTCTTCACGTTGATGAAGCGCTTGCGGTCCGTCAGATCTTCCATGGTCAGAAGGATCTGGGCCACGTACATTTCATGCTTGCCGAAGGCGTTGGAGTAGACGCGCATGACCCGGCTCTGCCCGACGGCGGCGCAGGCCTGCTTTTCGGGCATGCTCTTGAGCTTCCCGGAAATGCCCATGCGGTGCTTGCCGGAGGCGATGGCCCCGGAGGTGACGATGACGATGTGGTAGCCCTTTCGGATAAGCTCGGCCATCTCGTCGACAAGCTGCTGGATGATGTCGCGGTCCAGTCCTTCGCTGCCCGTGAGGACACCGCTTCCGATTTTGACGATGATACGCCGGACATCGGCGAGGATCTTTTTGCGCTCAGTGCTCATGTTCATCCCGAGGGTCCCGTTTCAATTTTTTCACGACAGCCGCGATCAGGGCGGGGACGCCCTCTCCCGTAACTGCTGAAATTGTAAAGACTTCTATCCCTTTTCGCCTGAAGAAGTCAATTTCTTTTTTCGCCCGCTCCCTTGTTTCCGGCAGGTCCATCTTGCCGATCGCCACGACCTGGGGCTTCTCTGCGAGGCCGGGACTGTAGAGTTCGAGCTCCCGGTTGATCGTTTCGAAAATGTGCCATCCGCTCACGGGGGACTCGCCGGAGATGTCCAGCAGATGGATCAGGACGGCCGTGCGCTCCACGTGTCGGAGGAATCGAGTGCCCAGCCCCACGCCCTGATGGGCCCCCTCGATGAGACCGGGGATGTCGGCGATCACGAAACTGCCGAAATCCTTGTATTTCACGACGCCGAGATTCGGAGTGAGGGTCGTGAAAGGGTAGTCGGCGATCTTGGGCTTAGCCGCCGAGACCACGGAGATGAGCGTCGACTTGCCGGCATTGGGAAACCCGATGACTCCCACGTCGGCCAGAAGCTTCAGCTCCAGCCGGACCCAGCGTTCCTCGCCCTCCTCGCCCGGCTGTGCGAAACGGGGCGCCCGGTTGGTCGAGGTTTTAAAGAAGGCGTTTCCCTTGCCGCCCCGGCCCCCCTTTGCAACGACAAAACGCTGGCCGTCCTCGACGAGGTCCGCCAATACATCCCCTGAGGCGTCATCCATGACGAGGGTCCCCACCGGCACGGGGATCACCACATCGTCGGAATTGCGTCCCGTGCAGTCGCTCCCCTCACCGTGGCCGCCGTGGCGCGCCACGTGGTGCTGCTGGTACTTGAGGTCCAGAAGCGTGCGGTGTGTTGCTGAAGCAACGATGATCACGTCGCCTCCCTTGCCGCCGTCGCCCCCGTTGGGTCCGCCCCGCGGGACGTACTTCTCCCGCCGGAAGCTGACGCAACCGCGTCCCCCGTCACCCCCCTTGACGTAGATTTTTGCCTCGTCGATGAATTTCATGCCGTTTCCAATAAAAAAGCCCTCGATTTGACCGAGGGCTTGGACAATCCCTTATCGCCGGTATCTGCGGCGCAAAAAAGTTGAGGACGCTCTAGGATGCGTAAACGCTGACCTTCTTGCGGTCCTTCCCGAAGCGCTCATACTTCACGACGCCGTCAATCTTGGCGAATATCGTATAGTCCTTGCCGATGCCGACATTGCGTCCCGGGTGGATTCTCGTTCCGAGCTGCCGGATGATGATCGAACCGGCGCTGACGGTTTCGCCGCCGTAGGCCTTGACCCCTCTGCGCTGGGAGTTGCTGTCTCTGCCGTTTCGGGTGCTACCCTGGCCTTTTTTGTGTGCCATCGTTCTTTCTCCTGTAAAACTTTTGAAAACCGCCCGTCTGCTTCGTTTCCCTCATCCCTCGTCGCTCAACGTACGTCTCAGGTACGCCTCGCTCCTCGGGATCTCGGGGGCCTTGCATCCGGCCGCTTTTGAAAAGTTTGTCTGATCGGTATCTGATCTCCTAGAGCGATATTTCCTTGATCCGGACCTCTGTGAGGGGCTGACGGTGTCCCGTCTTCTTGAGAAACCCTTTGCGGCGCTTCTTCTTGAAGATGATGATCTTGGGGCCCTTGCCCTGGTGGACGATCTCTCCGACGACCTTGGCGCCTTCGACAACCGGCTGGCCCACGCGGGTCTGGTCTTCCTTCGATACGAGGAGGACCTCCTCGAACACGACGGTGTCGCCCTTTTGACCTGCGAGTTTCTCAATCTTCAGGACGTCCCCTTCGGAGACCCTGTGCTGTTTTCCGCCCGTTTTGATGACTGCGTACATATCCGGTTCCTTGAAAGGAAATTGAAAACGCTGATTATATGGATAAATCGATGTTTGTCAACACTTTTTATCGGCCCGCATTCGTGCTCCCAATGCCGATCCGGGAAATCCATTTCTTCCTTATATCATTTTCCCACGGAATTTGCATACCTCTTCTGCGGGGGCGTCGCCCCTGAACGGAAAGAAGGTAAGAAGTTAAGAAGCTTAGAAGTTATGAAGTTCGGAGAACGGAAGGCAAGCGACTGACTGCCGGCCCATCCAAGCTTCTCATCTTCCCAGCTTCGCAACTTCTGTATTGTGCCCCCCGGCAGGAAGTCCGCGAAAGGATAGTGAAAAGATGCCAAAGATCCCCGTGGAGCAGCTCAAGGCAGGCATGAAGCTGGCCCGGCCCCTCATGAATTCCTCCGGCATGGTCCTCATGGCCGAGGGGACCGAATTGACGGAGTCCCGGATCTCGAAAATCGAGAACATGGGCGTGGACAGCGTCTTCATCGACGGCCCGTCAAGACCCGCCAAGCCGAAAGAAGACCTCCTCGACGCCCTGGAAAGGCGATTCGCCAAAACCGCGGGCAACCCCCAGATGTCGCTCATCAAGAAAGCCGTCAGAGAACACATCGAGGCCATGTATGAGTAAAATGGACCCCAAGGCCCTCCGGACCCGTGTGGAGAACATCAGCAACATCCCCACGATCCCCAGCGTGCTGAAGCAGCTGTCGACGATCATCGAGAATCCGAAAATATCTCTCAATGAAATCAGCCACTTCGTCTCCAAAGACCCGGCCCTCACCACCAAGATCCTCCAGATGGTGAACTCGGCCCTCTACGGGTTCCCGGGCCGGATCTCGTCGGTGAACCATGCCGTCATGCTCCTGGGCCTCAACGTGGTCAAGGGGCTGCTGCTGAGCGTCTCCGTCTTCGAGATCATGCACAAGGCCATGATCGGCCTGAGAGAGCACTCCATCGGCGTTGCCATCGCATCGAAGGTCCTCGCCCAGAAGAAGGGCCTCAAGGAACCCGAGGAGGTCTTCGTGGCCGGGCTGCTGCACGACGTGGGCAAGGTCATCCTGACTCTCATGTACCCGGAGGAATACGACAGGACGGTCAAAGAGGCCGGGGCGGCCGGGATCAGCATCTTCGAAGCCGAACGCAACCACTTCTCCGAAACGCATGCCGCCGTTGCAGGATGGCTGTCGGAAAAATGGCACTTCCCCAAGAAGCTTTGCGACTGCATCGAAAACCACCACCGCCCCCAGGTCTCGACGCTGGCGCCCCTCGAGACGGCGATCGTCCACATGGCCGATGTCCTCGTAAAGGCAAGGGGGCTGGGGTTCTCGGGCGACAACCTGGTCCCCGAGGTGAACCCCAAGGCCTGGGAGACCCTTGGCCTCGCAGAGGCGGATCTCCGGGAAGTCCTCAAGGAACTGGAAGACTCCGTCGAACAGACGGAGGAGGAGTTCAGGACCTGATCTCACAGCCGGGGTCGAGTCCCTCGTTCCGTTTCCATAAGCCTCAAGCATCAACTTCGCGAAGATCGGAAGATCCGAAGTTAGGAAGAGCGGACCCATTCTTTTCCGCTCTTCCTCGCTTCCTAACTTCCTGATCATGGGTCTGAGGCTCAGCGGCCGGCACTGCAAAAGGAGAAGCGTCGCGACGTGAAAACGGTTATAGTCATCTCCCGGGACATGGTGCTCACGAGCACCGTGGAAAATCAGATCCGGCAAAGCTGTCAGGTCATCCTCTTCGACAGCATCCAGTCAGCCATGGGCCTCATCTGCAGCACGAGCCCGCCCGATCTCATCGTCCTGGACGTAGACCCGAGGGACCTCAGCTCCGTCGGCTCGCTGAGCCAGCTCAAGGAAGACCCCATGTTCCGCAACCTGACGGTGCTGGCCGTGCTGAGCAGCGAGGCTGCCTTCCCGCAGTGGGACACCCTGCTGTTCGAGGATTACATCTGGCGAAAGGCCCTGGAGAAGGAGATTCTGAGGCGGGTCAACCTCTGCATCCTGCGCTCGGAGAGGATCGTGGAGATCAACCCCCTCACGCGGCTCCCCGGCAACATCTCCATCAACCGGGAGATCCAGGAGCGGATCGACCGGGGGGAGCCCTTCGCCCTTGCCTGGGCCGACCTGGACCTGTTCAAGCCCCTCAACGACAAGTACGGCTTCTCCCGGGGCGATGACATCATCCGCATCACGGGGCGGCTCATCCTCAGCGCCGTGAAGGACAAGCAGCGGGAGCGAAGTTTCGTGGGCCACATCGGGGGCGACGACTTCGTCTACATCATGAGCCCGGAACACATCGAGGCCGCCTCGCAGGAGCTCGTCACCACCTTCGATCAGCTGATCCCCGGCTTCTATGACCCCGAGGACCGGGAGCGGGGGTTCATCCAGTCGGTGGACCGCCAGGGAAACGAGCGGACCTTCCCCTTCACCAGCATCTCCATCGGGATCACCGACACGGCAACGGGCAGCTTCAGCCACTTCGGCGAGATGACGGAGCGGGCCTCGGAGATGAAGAAGTACGCCAAGCAGTTCCAGGGAAGCTGTTTCCGGTGGGACCGGCGGAAGACAGTGACCGGTGAAGAAAAGGGACCAGGGACCGGGGTGTAGGGACAGGTAAACCCGCCTGATTTTCTTATGCCTTTATTTTTTCTTTCCTACCCTCGTCCCTACCCCCTTGTGCCTCGTCCCTCTCTTTGGCAAGGATCGTCTCCGTCTTGACTATCCCGGCACGCAGGACCGTCCCCGGGTCGAGCCCGAGGGCATGGGTGAGGATCTCGGCGGGCCGCACGGTCCTGCCTTCGGAAAACAGCAGCGTCATCTCCAGCTTTCCCGTTTCACGATCCAGGGCAATCCCCTCCACGTAGGGCCGGACGTCCTTGCGGGTCGTCTTTTCCTTCCCTTCGCGCTCCACGACAAAAGACGACTGGGCCAAAAAACCCGAGATAAGCTCGCTCAAGCCTTCCGTGCAGTCACCGGGCGGCAGCGCGACGCGGTAACGAAAGCCCCGGACGAGCTTCGCCAGCGACGAATCGCCTGCGGCGGGACGGCTGATCCGCCGGACCGCAAGCCCTTCGGGCAGGGCTGCATTGATCCTCGCCGTGATCGCGGCCGCATCGATCAGCCTGTCTTCCACCTGGATGTCGGCAAACTCCTCGAGGCTCTCCATCCCCACGGCCGTGGCAAAGGCGAAGGAGACCTTCGGGTGGGGATGGAACCCCTCCGAGTATCGCAGCGTAAGGCCGCTTCGCTTGATCGCCCGGGTCAGGGCGGAGGACACCTCGAGATGGGAGAGGAAACGGGCAGGCCCCGTTTTCGCAAAGGTGAAACGCAAGCGCGTCAGGCCGGGCGTGACCGCCGCTGACTGCGCCTGCCCTGACGGGGGCACAGCGGCCTCCTCGGCCTCGCGGATGGCTATGAGTTCGCCGTCGCACACGCCGCAGCGGCAACACCCTTCGATGCGGCAGTCGGGGGTCGCTTCGCCCCGCTGCGACTTCTCGTGCTCGTCGAGGAGAAATTCCCTGTCGAGTCCCGTGTCGACGAGTTCCCACGGCAGGGTTTCCCCGGGAGACCTTTCACGCAGGAATTCCTCGAGACGGATTCCCCTGTCCCCGAGGGCCTCCTCCCAGAGTTCGAACCGGAACTGATCGCTCCAGCCGTCGAAACGGGCGCCGCGGCGCCAGGCGCTCTCCACCAGGTCCGCGAGCCGCTCATCGCCCCTCGAGAAGAGCCCCTCCAGGAGACTCATCCGGGCGTCGTGCCACTTGAAGCTGATGTTGCGGTTCTTCACGCGCCGCTTGAGGTGGGCCTGTTTTGCCAGGGTCTCCTCGAGGCCGACCTGACGGACCCACTGGAAGGGTGTGTGGGGTTTGGGGACCAGGGTCGAAAGGCCGACGGTGACCTGCCGGCCGCGCCCTTCCCTCATGACGCGGTGCGCAAGGTCGGCAATCCCCTCCAGATCTTCCTCCTGCTCTCCGGGCAGGCCGATCATGAAGTAGAGCTTGATGGATTTCCAGCCCCCATCGTAGATGCGCCGGGCCGTGGCGATCAGATCCTCTTCGGTGTTTCCCTTGTTGATGATGTCCCGCAGGCGCCGGGTCCCGGCCTCGGGGGCAAGGGTAAAGCTGGTCTTGCGTACCTTGCGGATCTGCTCGATGAGAGCCGGGCTCAGGGTTTCCACGCGAAGCGACGGAAGCCCCAGGGCGACACGGCGCTCGCTGTAACGGTCCATCAGCTCCTTCAGGAGCGGCTCGATACGCGAGTAGTCGCCGGAGCTGAGCGACAACAGCGTGATCTCGTCGTATCCCGTGGCCTTGAGGGCCTCCTCGGCCATGGTGAGAAGCGTCGAGGGGTTGCGCTCCCTCACGGGACGCCAGACCATGCCTGCCTGGCAGAACCGGCACCCCCGCGTGCAGCCCCGGGCGATCTCGAGGGTGATGCGGTCGTGGATCGTGTTCATCAGCGGCACGACGGGCTTCAGGGGAAGCAGCCACCGGTCGAGGTCGGGGATGATGCGCTTGCGGATCCTTGTCCCTTCCCGGAAAACCGAGGGGACGAACAGGCCGGCAATCCCCGAGAGCCGCTCGAGGACCTCTTTGCGCGCGAGCCCCTTCTGTTTCGCCTCGAGGAGCACGCCGGCGATCTCCGAGATCACCTCCTCGCCTTCCCCGATGGCGATGGCATCGAAGAAAGGCGCCATGGGCAGCGGGTTGAAGACGCAGGGCCCGCCGGCAATGACAACGGGGTCCCCCTCGCGGCGCTCGCGAGCCCGCAGGGGCACACCCCCGAGCTCGAGCATGGTGAGGACATTCGTGTAGGAAAGCTCGTACTGCAGCGAAAAGCCGATGAGGTCGAATTCCGAAAGCGCCGCACCGGACTCGAGGCTTGACAGCGCGAGCCCGTTTGACCGGAGCCTCGCCTCCATGTCGGGCCAGGGGGCATAGACGCGCTCGGCACAGATCTGAGGATGGGCATTCAGGATGGCGTAGAGGATCTGGAGCCCCAGGTGGGACATGCCCACTTCGTAGGCGTCGGGGAAGGCCAGGGCAACGCTCAGGCGGCAGGCGGAGCGGTCCTTTTTGGCGGCATTGACCTCGCCGCCGATGTAGCGGCTCGGCTTCTCGACGAGGGCAAGAAACGTCTCCAGCAGTTTCCGTTCGGGTCCATGACAGGACATGTTCACCTTTTATCCAAGCAGTGCCAACTGTGCGACGAGGCCCTGATGCCGGGCAAAAGAAAGTGCCTGAGTGTCTGAGTGCTTGAGTGTCTGAGTGAAGAATAAGAAACGAGATCGGAGACCAATGTTTGTCGAATTTTTTTCTTCACTCAAACACTTAGACACTTCTGCACTTAGACACTTTTTTCTCATTCTACCCCCGCTCCGGGTACTTCCAGGGGTCCTTGATCATCTCCTGGTATTTCGCGAGAACGAATCGTTTCGGAAAATGATCCTTCGACACGTAGGGCAGGACGTCCTTCTTGAAGTTGGCCAGGAATTCGCCGAACAGGGCTTCTCGCTCCCCGGCGGCCACGAAGGTCCGCTCGTTGCGGTACTCATAGACAAGCGGCGAACCGAATACCCTCGCCGTTTTCCGGCAGGCTTCCGGATCCTCGAAATACTCCGGCTTCACATCGACGGGGACCTTGACGACGAGAATGACGGTGGCCGTATCGGCGGCAATCATGCGGGAGCCATCCCAGATTTCCGCCACGAGCCCGTTGGGGAGCCTGATGTCCTCGGACAGGGTCATGAGTGCCTCTCCTTTTACCTTTGTTCTTGACCTCGGGGGCGTTTTGCCTATATACCCGCCTGTAATGGCAGGGGAATTTGATTGCCTGCCCTTTCAATGTAACATGCCGGCGCCAAAAGGCAAGCCGGGGGGATCACCTTATGCGCGATCGGGGAATTTTGCAAGACGGCTGTTACAGCTTCGCGCGATCCCTGTAGAGTGACCGCCATGAGACCAAACGCCATCTTGCTGCTGACCTGCCCCGACCAGAAGGGGATTGTCGCCTCCGTGTCGAACTTCATCTTCCACCACGGCGGCAACATCGTCCACGCGGCCCAGCACACGACGGAGCGCTCCAAGATCTTCTTCATGCGGATCGAGTGGGAGCTCGACGGCTTCGACATCGCCCGGGGAAAGGTCCTCGAGGCCTTCGAACCGCTGGCGAAAAAATTCAGCATGAGGTGCTCTCTCCACTTCACCGACGTGCAGCCCCGGGTGGCCCTCTTTGTCTCGCGGCACATCCACTGCTTCCACGACATCATCCTGCGGCACAAGATGGGCGAGTTCAAGTGCCAGATCCCGCTCGTCATCAGCAATCATCTCGATCTCAAGCCCGTGGCCGGGCAGTTCGGCCTCACGTTCCTCCACGTCCCCATCTCGCCGGAAAGCAAGGTGCAGCAGGAGGAGCTGGAGCTCGCCGAGCTCAAACGCCGCAAGATCGATTGCATCGTCCTTGCCCGCTACATGCAGGTGCTCACGGACCGTTTCGTGGCACGCTGGCCGAACCGGATCATCAACATCCACCACTCCTTCCTGCCGGCCTTCGCCGGGCGAAGCCCCTACCAGCAGGCCTACGACCGGGGCGTCAAGATCATCGGCGCCACGAGCCACTACGTGACGGAGACCCTCGACGACGGCCCCATTATCGCCCAGGACGTCATCAAGATCAGCCACCGCGACTCCGTCAACGACATGGAGATGAAGGGGAAGGACCTCGAGCGCATCGTGCTCGCCCGGGCGGTGAAGCTCCACCTGGAAAACCGGATCCTCGTCCATGGCTCGAAAACCATTGTCTTTGAATGACGGGCCCGAAAGCCCCTTCGTGCACCTCTGCCAGCCGGACCCCTCGAAGTCCTGCGGCGCCTGCTGCGGCCTTTACAACTATGCCGATTCCGGCCGCGAGGCCCTGGCGGCAAGGTTGCGCAACCGCACCCGCCTTTTCCGCGAGACCGTCCGCGGTCCCGAAGACCTCCCGCGATTCTCCGAGGCGGTGAAGGCGAGGGAGGACGGCCGCAAGCGCTACGAGGTCATCCACTGCTGCGAGTACGTGGGCTTCCTCGACGGGCAGGAGAAGACGGTCGGCTGCCTTCTGCACCCCATGCAGAACGCCGGGCTGGACATGAGGGATGTCTCCTTTTACGGGCGCGAGCTCTGCGACGGCCATTTCTGCCCGAGCTACAGCTACATCTCGCGGGCCGAGAAGCTCGCCGTCCTCGAAATCCTTGACGACTGGTACCTCTACGGCGCCTGCATCACCGACATCGATCTCGTGAAAGAATTCTTCCGCCTCGTGAGCGAAGCCGCGGGCGAGATGCCGGCGCCCTCGCGTTTCAGGGACCCGGCCCTCCGGGAGGCGGCGCGGCGATTCTTCGGGCTCAAACTCGCCTGGCCGTACCGGTCCGAGGCGGCAAACCGCTTCGGCAAATACAGCTTCGACGGGACGGACTACTTCATCGACTCGATCGACTACGGGGCCCTGGGCTGCGAAAAATCCCGCTTCGATCGGATCTTCCTCAGCCTCCAGTCTGCCTTCAAAGACAGGGAAGACGTGCGGAAGGCGGAGGAGACGATCCGGCAACACATCGAGGATGTCGTCGACCGATACAAAGAACTAGTTGATTTTCATTGACAATTTTTTCCCTGTTGGCTAGTGTCAGAGACTGCAAAAAGGAGAGGGCCATGGAGAATCTCAGGATGAAGGTTCTCTTCTCCCGGGAAGAGATCGGCAGGGTTGTCAAGGGGCTTGCGGAGCAGATCTCCCGGGATTACCAGGGAAAGGACCTCGTCGTGATCTGCGTCCTCAAGGGCGCATTCATGTTCATGGCCGACCTGGTGAGGCACCTCAGAGGGCCCTGTGTCATCGATTTTGTCCGCCTCGCAAGCTACGGGTCCGGCACGGCCACGTCGGGGAAGGTCATCGTCACGAAAGACCTCGAGACCCCGATTGCCGGCAAGGACGTGCTCATCGTGGAGGACATCGTCGACACGGGGATCACGCTGGACTTCCTGGTCAGGAAATTGAAGGACCAGAATCCCGCATCCCTCAAGGTCTGCGCCCTGGTGGACAAGAAGCACCGGCGCAAGATCGAGTTCACGGCGGACTACGTGGGGTTCGACCTCGACAAAGGGTTTATCCTCGGATACGGGATCGACTTTGACGAGAAGGCGAGGTATCTGCCGGACATCTACGTGATGGAAGAATGAGCGGCTGCGCCGCAGGCTCGAGGTTAAAGGATAAAGGTCAAAGGTGGAAGGAAAGCAGGACCGATGATCATCCAGTGCAAGAAGTGTACGACAAAGTTCCGGTTCAAAGACGAGCTCATGGCGGGCGACGGGGTCTGGGTCCGTTGCGGTCGTTGCGGCCATGAATTTTTCGAGATCAACACGAAACCGCACACCTTCGTTCCGCCGGCCAAGGAACACCCGGCCTGGGTAAAGCCGGATCCGGCAGCTGCACCGAAGCCTCTCACGCCTGCCGATGTCATCACACCGCATGGTGCGGAAACGCCGGCAGCCAGGCCGCAACCGGAAGCTGCGCCGAAGCCTCCTGAACCCGAGGATGTCCCCACCGCGCCCGATGCGGCAAAGCCCGCACCCGAGGAAGAGGAGGAAACGGAAGCGGGCGACGAGGAGGAAGTGGAGCGGCCGCGAGCCAGTTTCTGGACCCCCGGGCGTCTCGTCGCCTACTCGATCCTGGTCTTCCTCGTCGTGGGCAGTGTTTATTTCTGGTTGAATCCCGGCATCACGAGGGACGTCCTCAATTTCGTGTCGCCGGGAGCAGGGGACCGGGTGCTGGGACCCTCGCCGAAAGCGTCTACCGCGACAGCGCCGGGCGCGATCAATTTTGCCGAGGTCAAGGAGCGCTTCACGAAGAGCACCGCCGCGGGCGATCTTCTCGTCATCTCGGGCCTTGCCGTGAATGAATACGAATATCCCGTGGGCAGGGTCAGGCTGCGCGGCAGGATCCTCGACAACACGGGGAAGCTCCTCGGGGAGGTCGAGACGTTCGCGGGAAACCTCCTGAACGACGAGGAGCTGAACCGGCTTTCGGACAAGGAAATCCTGGTCGAGCTGCAGAAGCCCGAAGGAAGCGACATGCCGAACACGGGCATCCGCCCGCGGGCGAGCATCCCCTTCATGATCGTCTTCATGAACCCGCCCAAGGAGGTCGATGAATTCATCATCGAACTGGCCGGGGTAGAGAGGACGGCGGCCTCGAACTGACGGGGCACGGATTAAAAAACAGGTTCAAGGGTCCCAAGGTTCACGGGTTCAAGAACCGTTCCTGCGCCCTGTACCCTATTCCCTATACCCTGTACCCTGGTTTTTATGGACCGGCTGATCACGTTCGAACGGATCACGATCGAGCCGCCGCTGGAGGCAATCTATCGGAGGCTGGGTTACCGCAAGGGGCTCACGCAGATCAAGCCCGGCGAGGCCAGGGCGCTCGGTGAGAGCATCGAGCAGGCCCGTTCGCTCATCACCCTGAAAGGGGCCGCCCGTCGTCTCCCGATCCTTTCGAAGGACTCCCGCCTCATCCGACTGCCCGGCAATCTCTGCCTGGAAAGCACCCACCTCGCGGCACTGCTTGCGAACTCGCAGGAAGTCCTTCTGCTGGGGGCAACGGCGGGTGCGGCCGTCATCGAGGCGATCCGGCGGGACACGGCGGCCGACAACCTGACGCGGGCCGTCATCCTCGATGCCGCGGCAAGCGAGATGGTCGATGCCGCTCTCGACTGGATGGAAGCTTTCTTCACGCGGAATCTGCGCCGGGAGAGCCGCCGGCTGACGAAAAGCCGCTTCTCCTGCGGCTATGGCGACCTCGCGCTGGAAAACCAGAAACTCTTCCACGACCTGCTGGAGCTGAAGCGTTTCGGGGTCGAACTGACGGAGCAATACATCCTCGTACCCGAGAAATCCGTCACGGCCGTGGCGGGGATCGAGACAACAGATTGAGGGAAAACCGATGGCAAAGGGTCAGCGAAAACTCCTGGACGTCATGAGAAAAAGGCCGCTCTTCCTCGACGGGGCAACGGGCACGGAGCTCCAGAAGCGCGGCATGCCCGCCGGGGTCTGCCCGGAATTGTGGTGCATCGAGCACCCGGAGGTGATCGGCGCCGTGCACGGCGATTACGCCCGCGCGGGCGCCGATGTCGTCTACACCTGCACCTTCGGGGCGAACCGCTTCAAACTGGGCCAGTACGGCGGGCCCGACGCCCGGGACGTGAATCGCAGGCTGGCGCTCATCGCGAAAGAGGCCCTGCGGGGCAAGGCGCTGATTGCCGGCGACATCGGCCCCACGGGACATTTCATCCAGCCTTTCGGGGAGGTGGATTTCGAGGAGGCCGTGGCGGTATTCAAGGAGCAGGCCCGGGGGCTCCTCGAGGGCGGCGTGGACTGCTTCGTCATCGAAACGATGATGGACATCCAGGAAGCCCGGGCGGCCCTGATCGCCGTCAAGGAGACCTGCGATCTCTTCACGATGGTCACCATGACCTTCGAGCGCGACGGCCGGACGCTCAACGGAACGGACCCCCTGACGGCGCTCACGACGCTGCAGGCCCTGGGCGCCGACGCCGTGGGCTGCAACTGCTCCACGGGGCCCGACGACATGGTGCGCTTTATCGCGGCCATGAAGCCCTGCGCGACGGTCCCCCTGATCGCCAAGCCCAACGCCGGGCTGCCGAAAACCGTGGGCGGCACGACCGTCTACGACATGGACGCCTCCGAGTTTGCCGGCCGCGCAGGCGCACTCGTTTCGGCGGGCGCCGCCATCCTGGGCGGCTGCTGCGGCACCACACCGGGACACCTTGCCGCCCTGAAGAAAACCGTGGCCCGGAAGAAGCCCGCCTCCCCCCTGCGCAAGTCGCTCGCGGCGCTGAGTTCGGCCCGCAAGACCCTCCTTTTCGAGCCGGGCCGGCCGCTTGCCGTCATCGGCGAGAGCATCAACCCCACGGGCAGAAAGGCCCTCCAGGAGGAGCTCCGGGAGGGAAAGACGGCACTGGCGCGCCAGATGGCCCGGGACCAGGAAATGGCTGGGGCGGCCCTGCTGGACGTCAACGTGGGGGTCCCCGGCAT
>DIFQ01000149.1:6059-10420 GCA_002419215.1 Syntrophaceae bacterium UBA5744 | reverse complement strand
CACTGATCACTAGCCACTTCTTCACTGGTCAAGGTGCTCGGCTCGCAATGACTTCTTTGTTTTATCTTCACTCAGACACTCAGACACCTAAACGGTAGTGTAAAAATTCTTGTGTAAAATCTCCGCCTCGTAAAAAAGGCGCTTTTCCTTTNNGGTAGTGTAAAAAATCTTGTGTGAACTCTCCAGGTAGTAAAAAAGGCGCTTTTCCTTTACAAGGGTTTTGCCCAAACCCACCATGAAAGGAGAAAGCGCCTCGTGAAACTGGAGATTACCGTAACCGAAGTCAACGAGATTATCAAGTCTCTTCCGGAGAATCCGGAACCGTTCTTTGAGATGATGCGATTCGAGCTCCAACAGGCCGTGTCGACGTACTTGGATGCCGTGATGCGCGCTGAGCTGCGTGACTGGCTGGGCAGGGAACGTTACGCCAGGGGCAACGGAGAGGTCAACCACCGCAACGGCTCCTACGCTCGCCGCTTCGCGATCAAAGGGGTCGGCGATGTGCGGCTGCTGGTGCCGCGGGACCGTCGGGGAGAGTTCCACACCCAGGTGCTGCCCCGGTATCGACGCTACGAGCAGGAGATCGCCCGGGACCTGAGCCTGATGTTTCTCTGCGGCATCTCCACCCGGAGCCTCTCGGCGATCTCGCTGCGGTTGCTGGGACGCCGAGTCTCGCCGGCCGAGGTCAGCGAGGCCAACCGGGAGCTTGTCGAGGCCGTGGAGAAGTGGCGGATGCGGGACCTGTCGGCCGAGGCGATCCGATATCTGTTCATCGACGGGGTGAACTTCCGGATGCGCATCCAGCGCCGCGTCGAGATCGTGCCCGTGCTGGTGGCCATCGGGGTGACCGAGAAGGGACAGAAGCTCGTCGTGGGGCTGCAGGCCGGGGACAAGGAGTCGGCCGCCAGCTGGCGGGAGTTCTTCCGGGATCTCAAACAGCGAGGCCTTCATGGCAACCAGGTCATGCTGGGCATCATGGATGGGCTGACGAGTCTCGAGACGGTCTTCCGAGAGGAGTTCCCGAAGGCCAGGACCCAGCGCTGCCAGGTCCACGTGGTCCGCAACGTCCTGGCCAAGGTGCCCCGGAAGCTCAAGGCGGAGGTGGCGGCGGACATCAAGCCCATCTTCTACGCCCCGTCGCGGCCGCAGGCCCTGGAGGCCTTCGAGCGATTCCGTGAGAAGTGGCAGGCCGCCGTTCCTTCGGCGCTGGCCTCCCTGGAGCGCTCCCTCGAGGCATGCCTGACCTACTTGGACTTCCCCGTCGACGAGTGGGTGTCGCTGCGGACGACCAATATCATCGAGCGGCTCCACAAGGAGTTCCGGAGACGAACCAGACCGATGGAGGTCCTGCCCGGGGAGGCAGCCTGCTATCGACTTCTGGCCTTCATCTCGCTGAAGATGGAACTGCATTGGCGATCAACCCCTGTGGGGAAAGTGCGGAAGAACCTGCCGTTCTTCCAGGAGATGGCCTACAAGCAATTTACACAAGAAAGTTGACAGTACCCACCTAAACACTCAGACACTTTCTTTCTTCACTCAGACACTTAGACACTCAGGCACTTCTTTCACTTCTTTTTGCTTCCCGCGTCCTTCTTTTCGCCGTTTTCGAGGGCATCGTTCATGTGCTTGTTCATCTTGCCCTTCTGATCGGAGAAAAATCCTTTCGTGCTGTCGACTACTTCGCCCGCCTTGGTCACGACCTTGTCGACGACTCCCTTGAATTTCGTTTTCAGGTCGCCCGACGGGCTGAAGTGCTGCAAGGCCAACAGGACCAGCACGACGGCGGCGACGATGAGCGTCAGCTTGAAAAAGCGGCTGAGAAGCCAGAACAGACCGATGGCGGCAAGGATAATGAGAAGGACGATTACCCCATTTTCGGACATGAAGCCGGCAATGGCATCCATCGCGATCCCTCCTGGTGCATGTTAAGGTTGATTAACACGATTCCTTTGTGATATCCACTAATTATTGCGCCTTGACAAAGCACAGGCCGCGGTCTAGATTGCAAACTTCAAGAAACGTGCCGAAACGGGAATCCAGCCCCCGGTTCAGGCATCGATCGGCAGGCCGCCGAGACAGGTCGGCACGGCGAGGATGATGAGCAAACCCCGCGAAAGACACAGCCCCGATGGATCGATCCCGCCGGAATCTCCCAGGAGGGTTGCGCTGGCTACGCTGGGCTGCAAGGTGAACCAGTGCGATTCGGCGGCCATGGCGGATCGCCTGAGGCAGCTGGGTCACACCGTCGTCGGTTTCGATGCCGAGGCCGATGTCTTTGTCATCAATACCTGCACGGTGACGGCACGGACGGATTTCCAGTCCCGCCAGCTCGTCCGGAGAGCGGCCAGGCGCAATCCCGACGCGCCCGTTATCGTCACGGGCTGTTACGCCCAGGTCGCACCGGATCTGCTCAAGGGGCTGCCCAACGTGCGCCTTGTCGCCGGAAACATTGAAAAAGACCTGATCCCGGGGCTTGTCGGGACCCTGAACGGAGGCCCTGCCGAGGTGCTCGTCCGGGATATCGGGCAGGCCCGGAATTTCTCGGGCCTCATCGCCGATCGATTCCCCGGGCGGACGAGGGCTTTTCTCAAGATCCAGGACGGGTGCAACGCCTGGTGCAGCTACTGCATCGTTCCAGCGGCAAGAGGGCCCAGCCGCAGCATGCCGGAGGATCAAGTCCTCGAGCGCGTCGCAGCCCTGGCCGCCGCGGGTTACCGCGAGATTGTCCTCACGGGGATCCACCTCGGCGCATGGGGGCAGGATCTGACCCCGTCGCCGGACATTCCGTCGCTTGTTCGCAGGATCGGCGATGCGGGGCAGACCGGCAGGCTCAGGCTCAGCTCGATCGAACCCCTTGAGGTGAACGAAGAGCTGATGGCATGCCTCAGGGACTCGACGGTTTTGTGCCGGCACCTGCACATCCCGCTCCAGAGCGGCGATGACCGGATCCTTGCCGCCATGGGAAGGCACTACGACCGGGAATTTTTCCGGGGGCGTGTAGAGCGGCTCGTCTCGGAAATCCCCGACCTTGCGATCGGCGTCGATGTCATGGCCGGATTCCCCGGAGAGGGGGATCACGAGTTCGAGAACACGATGGCGCTTCTCCGGGAGCTCCCGGTTGCCTATCTCCACGTCTTCCCGTACTCGGAGCGGCCGAACACGGCGGCGTCGGGCATGCCGGGAAAGGTGGAGGAACGCGTCAGGGCGGCGCGCGCGGCCGAACTCAGGGGCCTCGGGCTTGCCAAGCGGGAAGCCTTCGTGAAGCGCCTGTCGGGATCGAGGCAGGTCGTCCTCGTCGAGGAGAGCCGCGACAGGAAAACAGGTTGCCTGAAAGGATTCACCGGCAATTACATCCCGGTGAGCCTGCAGGGCGGCGGCAAGAGCATGATGAACCGCTTTGTCGAAGTCGTCATCGAATCCGATGAGGCCGGAATCGCAACCGGCCGGGTCTGCCATGAATAGTGAGCGCCTGGAACAGCTTGCCGGACTGGAGAGGGCACTGGGGTACAAATTCAAGGACCCCTCTTTCCTCGATTGCGCCCTCACGCACCGGTCCTTCGCCAACGAGAACCCCGACCTCATGGTGCAGGACAACGAGCGCCTCGAGTTTCTAGGCGACGCCGTCCTCACCCTGTGTGTCTCCGACATGCTGATGAAGAAATTCCCGGAGTGCACCGAGGGGGATCTTTCCAAGATCCGTTCCACGATCGTCAACGAACGGCCCCTGGCCGGGCTCGCCCGGGAACTCCGCATCGGCGACTATCTCCTCCTGGGCAAGGGGGAGGACATCTCGGGCGGGCGATCGAAGAGCTCCCTGCTGGCCAATGCGCTCGAGGCCATCATCGCCGCCGTCTACTGTGACGCGGGATTTGCAGGCGCCTTCGACTTCATCGCAACGCGATTCAACCCCCTTCTGGAAACGGGGGTTGCCGATGTCCTTTACCGGGATTACAAGACAAGCCTCCAGGAGGCCACCCAGAACCTCTTCAGGGTCATCCCGAGGTACAGTGTCATCCGGGAGTTCGGACCCGACCACGACAAGGTCTTCCAGGTCAGGGTGAGTATCGGGGATGTCGTGTGCACGGTGGGGCTGGGCCGCAACAAGAAGGAAGCCGAGCAGCGCGCCGCCCGCAAGGCGTTGGAAGCCATCGAGAGGCTTTCACCGCCGGACAACGGAGAAGACGTGCAGGAATGACAAACGGGATTCGGGCTTCCGGATTCCGGCTTCAGGCTTCGGGAAAGAAGAGCCGACAGCCAACAGCCGACAGATTCCTGCTGCAGACTGAAAACTGTAGACTGTAGGCTTCGGGACGTCGCCACGGCGGCGGACCGGATGGAGTCATTGCGAGCAACAAACCCCG
>DIFQ01000149.1:0-6040 GCA_002419215.1 Syntrophaceae bacterium UBA5744 | reverse complement strand
AATCTCGTAGGGCCCGATCCCCGATCGGGCTTGTCGGGCCGTTCGGGGAACGGCCCCTACATCTTTCGACCATGGGTCGAGCTGTTTCTTAGGAGCCGAGCCACTGAAGAAGTGAAAGAAGTGCGTGAGTGCGGAAGTGCCTGAGTGAGAAAAGACAAGTGTCTGAGTGCCTGAGTGTCTAAGTGTCTGAGTGAAGATATATAACAAAGCGGTCATTGCGAACCGAGCCGCGCGAGGTGTGGCAATCTTCGATTAAGATCCGGAATCCAGTATTCCTGCTTCAGGAAAAAAAAAGAGGGAAATCGCAGATCGCCACGGGCTTCGCCCTCGCGATGACCATTTAGATTTTGTATTCGTCCCGAGACCCTAAACCCGATACCCGAATCCTGCTGCGAAGCAGCTGGATTGCTTCGTCACGAAAATTCACCCTCACCTCAATCCTCTCCCCTCAAGGGAGAGGAAGACCAAGGTAAAGGTTTTCACAGGTTCCTCGCAATGACTTCTTGAACGGGACAGACAGGACAGACCGGACAGACTGGAGAGACCAAATTTGAAGCCATTGATCGTCCCCTTCTTCCTCCGCAACCGGGGCTGCCCCCATCGATGCGTATTCTGCAACGAGAGGATGATCTCGGGCAATGCGGAGGCGATCACGGAGGCGGGCCTGCGCGAAACGGTGAGATCGTACATCGCCGCAAGCAGGAAAAGCGGCCGCGTCGAGATTGCCTTCTACGGGGGAAGCTTCACCGGCATGGACCGCGAGGAGCAGATGGAACTGCTCCGAATGGCCGGCGCGCTCATCACCGAGGGCACGGTTCACTCCGTGCGCATCTCCACCCGCCCCGACGACATCGAAGGCGCCTGGCTCGACACGCTGAGGCGGATGGGGGTGAGGGCCGTCGAGATCGGGGCCCAGTCCATGGATGACGGTGTGCTCGGGCAATCGGGGCGGGGCCACACGGGCGACGATGTCCGCAGGGCCGTCGGGGCCCTGAAAGAAAAGGGGTTCGAGACGGGCATACACCTCATGGCGGGGCTTCCGGGGGACAGCCGGAAAAAATTCGAGGGTTCCGTCGCGGAAGTGATCCGCCTCGGGCCGGACACGGTCCGCATCCACCCGGTCGTCGTTTTCCGGGACACGGATCTCGCCGCCCTCTACGAGAGTGGAGACTATCGCCCCCTGACCCTCGAGGAGGCCGTCTCGTGGTGCAAGGTCGCGCTGGTTCGTTTCACGGGGGCGCGCATCCCCGTCATACGCCTGGGTTTGCAGGCTACGGGCGAGATGGAAAGAAAGGGGGGCATCCTTGCCGGCCCCTGGCACCCGGCCTTCCGCAGCCTCGTGGAAGCGGACCTCTTCAGGGACATGGCCCTGGAGCTGATTGCGAAGGCAGGCGGCATCGGAAGCGGACGGGTCTTTCACGTCGCCCCGGCAGACATTTCGAACTTCAACGGGATGGGCAGCGCGAATCTCGCCTACCTGGAGGCCCGTTTCGGCAGACGCTCCGTCACCGCGGAAAGGGACCCGTCCCTGCCGAGGGGCGCCCTCGTGCTCCGGGACGGCGCAAGGGAATACGGGACATCGATCGGGGAGGTCAGGCTTGTTTAAATCGGGATTCATTGCCATCGCCGGACGGCCCAACGTGGGCAAATCGACGCTCCTGAATGCGATCCTGGGCGAGAAGGTCGCCATCACGAGCAGCAAGCCCCAGACGACGAGAAACCGGATCAAGGGGATCCGGAACTTCGAGGACGGGCAGTTCATCTTCCTGGACACGCCGGGCATCCACCGGGCGAAGACGCCCCTGAACCGTTTCATGGTGAAGGCGGCGATGAGCACCTTCGGCGAGGTCGACCTGATCCTGTTTCTCATCGAGGCCGATCGCGGCTACGACTCCGACGACGGTCTCATCATCGAGAGCCTGCGGGAGGCGGGCGTCCCGGTCTTCCTCGTCATCAACAAGATCGACCTGGTGGCGAAGCCGAAACTGCTGCCCCTCATCGACCGCTTCCGGGGCCTCCATGATTTCAGGGAGATCATCCCCGTGTCGGCCGCAACCGGCGACGGGGTGGATCGTCTCCTGGAGCTCATCCGGGAGGTCCTGCCCGAGGGGCCGAAGTTTTTCCCCGACGACATGTTCACGGACAACTCGGAGCGCTTCATCGCCGCCGAGATCGTCCGCGAGAAGATCCTGGTGCTCACCCAGAGGGAGATCCCCTACGCCACGGCCGTCACCGTCGATTCGTTCAAGGAGGACGAGGAAAAGAACCTGATCCGGATCGCGGCCACGATCACCGTGGAGAAGGATTCCCAGAAAGGCATCCTGATCGGCAAGGGCGGCAGGATGCTCAAGGAAATAGGCACCCAGGCCCGCCTGGAGATGGAGAAGTTTTTCGCCGCGAAAATCTTCCTGGAGCTTTTCGTCCGCGTGCGCAAGGACTGGACAAAAGACGCCAAGTGGCTCAAGGAGTTCGGATACGGGGACCAATAAATAAAGGGTATCGGGGCTCGGGTATAGGGTATAGGGTAAAGATGAAGATGCAGAGCTATCGAGAATTGATTGCATATCAGAAAGCTTATCAGCTCACGCTGGACATTTACAAGACCACGAGGAAGTTCCCTAAGGAAGAGCTGTTCGGGATCGTATCTCAGATGCGGAGAAGTGCGGTGTCAGTTCCCTGCAATATCGCAGAGGGCTACTGCAGAAATCACAGAAAGGAATATGTTCAATTTCTGAACATCTCCTTTGGGTCATGCGGTGAATTGGAAACGCTGTTATCCTTATCCAAGGATCTCGGATATCTGGATCAAGATGGCTTTGAAATTTTCGATAAGCAGTTAAAAGATATCTCAAGATTGTTATGGAAACTCATAGTCTCGTTAAAGGCTCCGTAAACAGAATGAAAAGTTCTTCTACATTCCTAGACCCGATACCCTATACCCGATACCCTGAACTCCGAAAGGTACTATGAAGCCTTTAATAGCCATCATCGGCCGGCCCAACGTGGGCAAATCGACGCTCTTCAACAGGCTTTCGGAGGGCAAGAAGGCCATCGCCATCGACCAGCCCGGTGCGACGCGCGACCGCAATTACACCGAGGCGTCCTGGCAGGGAAAGGCCTTCGACATCGTCGACACAGGCGGGTTCGAACCGGTTTCGACGGAGAAGATCCTGATGCAGATGCGCGAGCAGACGAGGCTCGCCATGGAGCAGTGCGACCTCATCATCTTCCTCATGGACGGCAGGGAGGGCCTCACGCCTTCCGACGAGGAGATCGCAAAACTGCTGCGCACCTTTACAAAGCCCGTCTTCTACGCCGTCAACAAGATCGACGGGGACCGGCACGACAATCTCGCCTACGAGTTCTACCGCCTCGGGATCGACCGGATTTACTCCATCTCCGCCGAACACGGGCGGGGCGTCGACGAGTTGATGGATGCCGTCGCGGAGGCCCTTCCCGGTGCGCCGCCCGCGACGGGCGAGGAAGAGGAGGAGAGGATCCGGATCGCCGTCGTGGGACGCCCCAACGTGGGGAAATCGTCCCTGGTCAACAAGATCCTGGGCTTCGAACGCACGATCGTGAACCCGACGCCGGGAACGACGCGGGACGCCATCGACACGCCCTTCGAGTTTCGCGACCGCAAGTATGTCCTCGTCGACACGGCGGGCATCCGGAGGAAAAGCCGGATCAGCCTCACGCTGGAGAAGTACAGCGTCATCGAAGCCCTGAGAACGCTCAATCGCTGCGATATCGCCCTTCTGCTCATCGACGCCGAGGAGGGGATCGCCGAACAGGACGCGAAGATTGCCGGGCTCGTCCTCGACAAGGGGGTTGCCTGCATCATCGTGGTGAACAAGTGGGACCTTGTCGAAAAGGACAACAGCACGATCGGCGTCTATGTGAACAAGATCCGCGACACCCTGAAGTTTTTGCAGTTCGCCCCCATCATCTTCGTTTCGGCCGTCACGGGTCAGCGGGTGACCCGCATCTTCGACATCATCGAGGAAACCCACGCGGAGTACACGAAGCGCATCCCCACGGCGGTCCTCAACGAGAAGGTCGAGGCCTTCGTGGCCGAAAACCCGCCTCCCATGTACCGCAACCGCCCCAACAAGATCGTCTACGCCACCCAGAGCTCCGTGAAGCCGCCCACTTTCATCTTCTTCGTGCGCGAGCCGAAGGCCATCCACTTCTCCTACGAGCGCTACCTGGCGAACCGGATCCGGGAGGGCCTGGGCTTCGGAAGCGTTCCCATCCGGCTCATCTTCCGTAAACGGCACCGGGATAAAGACAGAAGTTAGGAAGATCGGAAGTTAGGAAGTTCGGAGATTCGGGGGCATGCGATGGGACGGGAGCCGGCATCTTTTTTTACTTCCGCCACTTCATTCACTTCTTTCACTGCCGCGCAGCGGCCCTGCCCTGTACCCTCTTGCTTTCGCTTGACTTTTGGAAAATTCCTGTGCTAGAGGAAACGCTCTATCGGGGTTGTTTTTTCCTTCATGAGTTGCGCACACCGTTTTCTTTGAAGCGCTTATAGCACGAGACAAAAGGAGGAGGGCGTATGAAGATGAAGCACGTACTGGTGGCGTTCATGGTTCTGGGTCTGGCCTTCACCATGCCGGCCCCCGCGTTTTCCCAGGCCAAATCGGACACGATCAAGATCGGCGCGTTCCTGCCGATGACCGGCGGTGTGGCCGCTTACGGCCAAGGCTCCTGGCAGGGGATCCAGGCGGCCAGGGACATGAAGCCGACCATTCTCGGCAAGAAGGTCGAGTTTGTCCTCGTCGATGACAAGAGCGACAAGATCGAGGCCGCCAATGCCGTGACCCGCCTCGTCGAGAAGGAGAAGGTCGTCGCCATCATCGGATCCTCCATCAGCGGCAACACCATGGCCGGCGCACCCATCGCGGAAAAGGCCGGCGTCCCCATCATTTCCCCGACGGCCACGAACCCCCTCGTGACGCAGGGCAAGAAGTACATCTTCCGAGTCTGCTTCATCGACCCCTTCCAGGGCGAGATGGCCGCCAAGTACGCCTACGAGACCCTGAAGAAGCGCAAGGCCGCGCTCATCATCGACAAGGCCCAGGACTATTGCGTGGGCCTCGCCGACTTCTTCGAGAAGAGCTTCAAGAGGATGGGCGGGGAGATCGTGGCCAAGACATACTGCGAAACCGGCAACAAGGACTTCACGGCCCAGCTCTCGGCCATCAAGGCGAAGAACCCCGACGTCCTCTACATGCCCAACTACTACACCGAGGTCGCCCTGTCCATGAAACAGATGAAGGACCTCGGCATGAATCTGCCCGTGCTCTCCGGCGACGGGGCGCAGGACAAGGCCCTCATCGACATCGGCAAGCAGTATGTCGAAGGCCTGATGTTCACGGGCCACTTCGAGAAGGAAGCGGCCAGCACGCCGCTGGCCAGGAAGTTCATCCCCGCCTACGAGAAGAAGTACGGCAAGGTCGGCACCTTCGACGTCATGGGCGCCGATGCCTACTTCGTCCTGGCCGATGCGATCGAGCGGGCCAAGTCCACGGAAGGCTCCAAGATCCGTGCAGCCCTGGCGAGCACGAAAAACTTCAAGGGCATCTCCGGCAACATCACGATCGGTGAGGACGGCAACGCCATCAAGAGCCTCGTCATCGTGCAGGTCCGCGGCGGCGACTTCCGCTACGTGGCCACCGTCGAGCCGGCCGGCGCAAAGCCCGAGCCGAAGAAGGCCGCGCCGAAGAAGAAGTAACGCGGCATGCGATAGATCATTTGACAGAGAGGGGCGATAGTACGATCGCCCCTCTTTTGTAAAAACCATTGCACGCGCATGCCCCGCAGCGCCTGACGCGAGCCAGTCGAACGTTGCTGCGGGGTAGTTCATTTACCTGTTGCGAAATATCAGATGTGGGTCATTCCGAACGGAGTGAAGCAATCTTCCAAGGAAAACTTTTATCTTAATCTTCCTCTCCCCTGGTGGGAGAGCCCTTCGGCCGGCTCAGGGCCGTGAGTCCGTCGAACGGGATAGAGGTGAGGGGGACTGTTCTTCGTA
>DIFQ01000148.1:4810-10392 GCA_002419215.1 Syntrophaceae bacterium UBA5744 | reverse complement strand
CCGAAAAGACGGCGGGCGCTGCGTCGTCACGCTGCGGCAGATGAAAGTCGCCGGCGAGGAAGGCGGCCGCGGCCGCGTGGAGCCCGACGGGGACAGGACGATCGAGGTTGTCGTGGACCGCCTTTACAAGGCAACCGGAGCCGAGGCCGCCGAGGGATGGCACAACCCGCCCGCGGCAGGCGCGGGAACCCTTACGCTATCCCATTGCGCCCTCGTGAACCGGGACGGCCGCCCGGCGCTCGCCTGGGGCGGAGACCTCACCAACGACGTCAAGAGCGTCGTCCATGCCGTCGCCTCGGGCAAGCAGGCCGCCATGGCCCTCGACACGCTGTTCCGGGAGGGGCCCGGCGCCGTGCTGCCGAAAATCGAAGCCTCCATCGTCGGCAGCGGACCGTCCCTGTCCATGGAAGTCTACATGGGCGGCGAGCGGCGCCTGCGGAACCGGCACGTGGTGTCCTACGGGGAGATCAACAAGGACTACTTCCGGTATGCCCCCCGCATGACCCAGCCCCGCCTCGTCCGCGAGGAGCGCGTGCGGACCTTCACGGAAATCGACCTGCGCGTCTCGGGCAACATCGCCATGCGCGAGGCCGAGCGCTGCTTCAACTGCGGGCTGTGCAACCAGTGCGACAACTGCCATCTCTTCTGCCCCGACATGTCCGTCATTCACGATCAGTCGGCGCAGGGGCGGCACATCAACTACGACTACTGCAAGGGCTGCGGCCTCTGCGTGGTGGAGTGCCCCCGCAATGCCATGACGCTCGAGGAGGAAATCCGATGAAACAGGTCCTCGAAGGAAGCCAGGCCGTGGCGGAGGCCGTGAGGCTTGCCAGGGTCCAGGTCGTATCCGCGTACCCGATCACGCCGCAGACCCACATCGTCGAGATCCTCTCGGACTATTGCGCCACAGGGAAGATGAACGCCAAGTTCCTGCGGGTGGAGAGCGAACATTCCTGCATGGCCGCCCTGATCGGGGCTCAAAGCGCGGGAGTCCGAACCTTCACGGCCACCTCCGGGCAGGGACTGGCCCTGATGCACGAGCTGCTGCACTGGGCCTCCGGCGCCAGGCTTCCCATTGTCATGGCCGAGGTCAACCGGGCCCTCGCGCCGGGCTGGAACATCTGGGTCGACCAGACCGACACCCTCGCCCAGCGGGACACGGGGTGGATCCAGTTCTACTGCGAGGACAGCCAGGAGGTCGTCGACACGACGCTCCAGGCCTACAAGCTCGCCGAGTCGGTGGCCCTGCCCGTCATGGTCGTCCTCGATGCCTTTTTCCTCTCCCACACCTATGAGCCCGTCGATGTGCCGTCCCAGGAGGAGGCGGACCGGTTCCTGCCGCCCTACGAGGCGCGCTTCGAGCTCGACACGAAAAACCCCTGCTCCTTCGGGCCGCTGGTTCCTCCCGCCGTCTACATGGAGATGCGCCATGACATGGCTGCAGCCATGGACACGGCCCTGACGAACTTTACCCGGATCGAAGACGAGTACGCACAGGTCTTCGGGCGACGTTACGGCGCCGTCGAGGCCGTCCGCTGCGACGACGCCGAGATCGTCTTCGTCACCTCGGGAACGATCACCAGCACAGCCCGGCTCGTGCTCGAGAACCTGAGAGGGCGCGGGGAGAAGCTCGGGATCCTCAAGATCAAGCTCTTCCGGCCCTTCCCCGTCGACGAGATCCGCAGGGCCCTCGAGGGGTCGAAGAAGATCGCCGTCATCGACCGGAACTTCTCCTTCGGCGCCAGCGGCATCTTCGCCCAGGAGGTCCGCGCGGCCCTGTGCAACGCGCCGACCCGGGCGCCCGTCTTCGGCTACATCGTCGGGATCGGCGGCCGGGACGTGACGCCGGAGATCCTCGAGGAAATCTACTGGAAAACAAAAAACAACGCCCTCCCCGAACGGGAAAGCGTCTGGATCGGCCTGCAGGAGGTCAGTCATGGATCTTGAGCTCACCGAACGCGAATTCATGCATCCGGGCCACGTCGGCTGCCCGGGCTGCGGCGCCGCCATCGCCATGCGGTTTGTCCTGAAGGCCCTCGGCGAGAAGATGATGATGGTGCTGCCGGCCTGTTGCTGGTCCGTCATCGCCGGGCCCTACCCGTCGACGACCCTGAAGATCCCCGTCATCCATTCCGCCTTCGAGACGGGGGGCGCCACGGCAAGCGGCGTGCGGGCGGCCCTGGACATGAAGGGCGACACGGAAACGACGGTCGTCACCTGGGCCGGCGACGGCGGCACCTTCGACATCGGGTTCCAGGCGCTCTCGGGCGCCGTGGAGCGCAACGAGAACTTCATCTACGTCTGCTACGACAACGAAGCCTACATGAACACGGGCATCCAGCGCAGCTCCTCCACCCCTTACGGGGCCTGGACGACGACGACCCCGGGCAAGGACTGGAAGAAGATGCGCAAGAAGAATATCGTTGAGGCCCTGGCGGCCCACCGGATCCCCTACGCCGCAACGGCGAGCATCTCCCACCCCGAGGATCTCGTCCGGAAGGTGAAAAAAGCCCAGGCAGCGAAAGGTTCCCGGTTCCTCCACATCTTCGCCAGCTGCCCCACGGGCTGGAAGATCCCCTCGGAGATGGCCGTCAAGATCGCCCGCATGGCCGTGCAGACGAACATCTTCCCCCTCTACGAGGTGGAGGACGGGCTGCGTTACACGATCAACCTCAAGCCCAAGCGCTTCCCCGTCCGGGAGTATTTCAAGATCCAGGGGCGCTTCCAGCACCTGACGGATCAGGACCTCGACGTGATCCAGAAGATGGTCGACGAGGATTGGGAGCTGTTGCTGAGGAAGGCGGGGGAACATGCGTGAAAACTGTGACTAGTGGCTTGTGACTAGTGACTCGTGAAAGAATAAGAAGTGACTGAGTGCCTGAGTGTCTAAGTGTCTGAGTGAAGAGAGACAACGGGATTCGGGTTTCCGGAGTCCGGATTCCGGATGCCGGATTCCGGCCGCAAAGCGGCCTTACACGTTGGCCGCTGCACGCATTATCGCTTTCATTTGCCTCGCCCTGCTGATCCCGCTTTTCACGCCCTCCCCCTCACCGGCCGATGTGTTCGTTTACGATGCGGTGGCAGTGAGCGGGGAGGATGTGCGCCTGAAGGCCGAGACGCGGGGGACGGTGTTCATCAGGGGGGGAGAGCTCGTCGAGTTCTTCGTCGATGACGTTTCGCTGGGCAAAAACCTCTCGGGGGGCGACGGGGCGGCCTACCGGTTCTACAGGACCTCGCGCCCCGGGCTCAAAGACGTCCGAGCCGTGTCACGGAACAGCATCGGGAGGGGAACCCTGCTGGTCGTGAAGCCCGGATCGGGGGTCGTGGCCGTCGACGTGGAGGGCACCCTGCTCCAGGGGGGGTTCATGAACCCCGGGCGCCCCGGGAGCCTGCAGGCAATCGAAGGGGTCTCGAAGCGACATCCACTGATCTACCTCCAGACAGGGGATACGAATGTGAAGGCGGTACGCAGCTGGCTCGCGGAGAACGAGTACACCGCCGCCCCCCTTCTGCCCTGGGACGGCGGCGCCGTTTTTAACGACCTCGCGAAGAAGGGGCTGAAGATCCGCGCAGTCATCGGCGGCCCGGGGGTCATCGAGTCGGCCTTCAAGCACAAGTCCCAGGCCTTCAGCTTCGAGCCCGTGAAGGGCGCCGCGCGGTTGAAGAACTGGAAGGAACTCGAGGAAAAGCTGAAGTAAAGATCGAAGTTATGAAGTTCCCGAATCCAGCGATAAGAAGCAGTAACGCCGTTTGAACGGGTCATTGCGAGCCACGGACCCCGTCCGGAGACGGGGTTATGAATGGAAGCGACAGAACCTGAAAAATCCTCCCCACCCCTCCTTTTCCAAAGGAGGGAGTCTAGATCTTCCCCCTTTGAAAAAGGGGGAGCGAGGGGGATTTTCTTCGACCGATTCGAACTGTTTCTTAGGAACACCCGACCCCGTCTTGGAGACGGGGTTATCGATGAAAGAAACATCCTGCAGTATGTAGGGCCCGATCCCCGATCGGGCCTGCTGGGCCGTTCGGGGAACGGCCCCTACATCTTTCGACCTTGGGTAGTGCTGTTTCTTAGGAGCACCCGAAGGGTGCGCGGCAATCTCATGGAGACGGCGAGATCGCCACGCTGCCCCCCACGCTTCGCTCGGGGCTTCGGCTCACCGCGATGATGTGGTCTATCGCTGGATTTGGGAAGTTATGAAGTTTTGAAGTTTGGAGAAGCAGCACGTATGCGCTCTGTCTCAAGTTTCTCCAAGCTTCGCAACTTCGCAGCTTCGCAGCTTCGTCTGGCAGAAAGGGAGCCACTCATGAGAAGGCGGGATTTTTTAAAGCTGGGCGTGCTCGGGACAGGCGGGGCGCTGCTCGGGTGGGACGGCCTGGCCGAGGCTGCGCAGCAGGCGGCGAAAGGCCCGTTCCGCTTCCCCGCGCCCGTCTATCGCACGCTGGGCCGGACGGGGCTCAAGATCACCGTCGTGAGCTTCGGGGCCATGCTGACCCCCGAGCCGGAGGTGATGCGGGTCGCCTTCGAGCACGGCGTCAACTACGTCGACACGGCACGGCGCTACATGAACGGCCGAAACGAGGAGATCGTCGCCAGGGCCCTTAAGGGCATGCACGACAAGGTCTACGTGGCAACCAAGATCGTCTCGAGCTCGCGGTCGAAAGAGGACATCGTCCGGGACGTGGAAACGAGCCTCAAGGCTCTCGAGCGGGATCGCATCGACGTCATCCAACTCCACAGCGTGACCGGCCGGGAAAGGCTCTTCGATCCCGAAATGCGCGAAGCCCTCGTGAAACTCAAGAAGCAGGGAAAGGTCCGGTTTTTCGGCGTGACGACTCACACCAACGAAACCGAGGTGGTCAACGCCCTCGTCGACGACAGGGACAAATTCTTCGACACAGTCCTCGTGAAATACAACTTCAGGAGCGGCGACGAGCTGAAAAAGGCGATTGCCAGGGCAGCCGGGGCCGGCATCGGCGTCATTGCCATGAAGACCCAGGCAGGCGGCTACAAGACCGACGCGCTGGGCCCCATCAGCCCGCACCAGGCGGCCCTCAAGTGGGTTATTCAAGACAAGAATATCACCGCGGCCATTCCCGGCATGAGGGACATGGGCCATCTCAGGGAGGACATCGCCGTCATGGGGATGCGCCTCACCCTCGCCGACAGCCTCATCCTGCGAACCTACGGGGCCGCCGTGGCGTCCCGGTACTGCCACATGTGCGGGAAATGCGAGGATACCTGCCCGAGGGGAGTCCGGATCAGCGTCGTAAATCGCAGCCTCATGTACGCGGAGGCATACCGGAGCGCGGAGCTTGCCCGCGCCACCTATGACGAGATCCCGGCGCCCTCCTCCGCGTCGTCATGCGTCGGCTGCGGCCGCTGCGTGGCACGGTGCGTCAACGGTCTCGACATCGCGGCAAAGATGGCCCGCGCCCGGGAACTGCTTGCCTGACTGTAAAAATCATAAAAACAGTCATCGCGAGCCGAGCCTCTGGGGAAGTGAAAAGAGGGCATCGGGATTCCGGCTTCGGGCGTCGGGATCAGAAAATAGAAAAAGAGTCATTGCGAGCAACAAACCCCG
>DIFQ01000148.1:4514-4759 GCA_002419215.1 Syntrophaceae bacterium UBA5744 | reverse complement strand
GGGCCGTTCGGGGAACGGCCCCTACATCTTTCGACCATGGGTCGAGCTGTTTCTTAAGAGCCGAGCCTCGCGAGGTGTGGCAATCCACGATTGAGATATTTTAGATTGCTTCGTCGCTTCGTTCCTCGCAATGACGAAACAGACCAAATAGACGAAATAGACTAGAAAGACCAGATAGACGAAATAGACTAGAAAGACCAGATAGACGAAAGACCCCCTCACCTCAATCCTCTCCCCCGGAGGGG
>DIFQ01000148.1:3589-4509 GCA_002419215.1 Syntrophaceae bacterium UBA5744 | reverse complement strand
CAGGTGTGGCGATCCACGCTTGAGATCTTTGCCTTGATTCCACAAAGTTGGTGTACGGCATGATACGTTCAGGTATTCGCATTGCACTGGTATTGTTCTTTTCGTTAATCGCCGTTACCCCATCCCCTGCTGCCGACAGCCCTTCCCTGCTGTCGATCCTGCCCGCCGGGGGCTGCGCCGAGGGCTGGGTCATGGACGGCAAGCCCGCCCTGTTCACCGGGAAAACCCTTTTCGATCACATCAACGGCGAGGCGGAGCTTTNNGCTTTACTTCCCCTACGGATTCGATTCCCTCGCAACGGCCCGATACGCCAGGAAGGCGGCATCGGGCTCTGAAATCGCGGCGGATGTATACAGGATGGGCTCCCTGCTCGATGCCTTCGGGATCTGGTNNTCTGGTCCAACTACCGCAAGGCCGACACCGCCGGGTGCGCCCTCGGCGCCGATTGTGTCCTGTCGTCTTCGCAGATGCTTTTTTACCAGGACCGGTATTTCGTGAGGCTGCAGGCCACCGGGACGCCGACACCGGCGCAGGAGACGTTCATCGCCTGCGGGCGTGCCCTCTCTCAAAAATTGCCTCCGGGAAAAGGCCGCCCCGGCGAACTCGAGCTCCTTCGAGTGCGGGGCGTCGTGCCCAGGACGGAGCGTTACTTGCCTCAGAGCGTGCTGGGGTATCCGTTCTTTCGGCGCGGCCTGACGGCCGAGGCGAACCTCACGGGCCAGCAAGCCCAGGTTTTCGTGGTGATCGAGGATTCGGCCGCTGCCGCCAGGAAGGCCTTCGATCAATACCTCGCCTCCCTGAAGGAATCCGGCCGGGATGCAAAGCTCACGGGGACAGGGGACCGGATCTCGCTGGACGGCTCCGACCCGCTCTATGGAAAAGTGATCGTCGAACAGTCGGGCCGCTATCTGATCGGCGCG
>DIFQ01000148.1:2990-3453 GCA_002419215.1 Syntrophaceae bacterium UBA5744 | reverse complement strand
GATCTTCCGATCTTCGCAGTCTTGGAATCCCGATCACGGAACAGCTCAGACGATCAGTACGTCGCCGAGACCAGCTCAAAGATGAAGCTCCCCACCGCCAGCCTGCTCTGGAACTTCACGGGCACCTGCCGCTCGTCGGCCGTAAACCAGATCTTCAAGGCAGGATCTCCCTTTTTCCCCACGACCCCCTGCAGCCTCTCCATGTCGGGAATGACGAGAAACGTGTCATAGGCCTTCCCGTCGATGGCGAGCGTCTCCCGCCCCGCGACGGTTGCCTTGACGGCGATGCTCTTCTTGCCGTCGGTGACGGGGATCTCGATCACGTCGCCCGCGTTCAACCGATGCGTACGGATGACGAAAAACAGCGCCAGCGGGTCGAAGGAACCCGGCAGGATCTCCACGGGCTTTTCGGCATGACCGAAACTCGCATAGGTGGCCGTCCGGTTCTTCCAGTCGTAGGTGA
>DIFQ01000148.1:0-2844 GCA_002419215.1 Syntrophaceae bacterium UBA5744 | reverse complement strand
GGCAGGACCTCGATCACGGCCTCGCCGGCCGGGATGAATCCCCACATGGCGCGGTAGACCATCCTCTCGCCCTGGCGGAACGGCAGGGTCTTCGCCGCGGCCCCGCTCTCCCCGTTGCCCGCCGGCAGAAGAAGGCTGCACAGAACGAACACGGCAGTGCAAAAGAGGCGTTTCGGCATCTTCAAACCCCCTTGACCCGGTTTAACGCGCAGGGCGATCCTTCGTTGACGCTTCTTTCAGATACCCCGCCAGCCAGCGCGCCGTGTGGGAAGCTTCCTTTTGCCTCAGCAAATCGAAGGGCGTCCCCTCGGCCACGATGCGCCCCCCGCCCTCGCCCCCCTCGGGCCCGAGGTCGATCACCCAGTCGGCCTCGCGGANNACCTCCAGGTTGTGCTCGATGACGAGGACCGTGTTTCCGCGATCGACAAGTCTCTGCAGCACGTGGAGCAGCTTCTCGATGTCTGCCAGGTGCAGCCCCGTCGTAGGCTCGTCCAGGACGTAGAGGGTCCGGCCGGGCCCTTCCGTCGAGAGGGAGAGCTCCCGGGCCAGCTTGATCCGCTGGGCCTCGCCGCCGGAGAGTGTCGGGCTCGGCTGCCCGAAAGTCATGTAGTCCAGGCCGATGGCCACCAGGAGCTCGAGCTCCCGCCGGATTGCGGGCACGGCGGAAAAGAATTCGAGCCCCTCGCCGAAGGTCATGTGCAGGACGTCATAAATGTTCTTCCCGCGGTAACGGACGGCGAGCGTCTCCTCGTTGTAGCGCCTCCCGCCGCAGGTCTCGCAGTGGATGTAGACGTCCGGCAGGAAGGACATCTCCACCCTGATCTCCCCCTGCCCCGCGCAGGCCTCGCAGCGACCGCCCGCCACGTTGAAGGAGAAGCGCCCCGGGCCGTAACCCCTCGTCCGCGAATCGGGGAGCCGCGCAAAGAGCTTGCGGATCTCGTCGAAGAACCCCACGTAGGTGGCCGGCGTCGACCGCGGCGTGCGGCCGATGGGCGTGTGATCGATCTCGATGACCCGCGAGAGCTTCTCCCAACCGGCGAGCCGGTCGCAGCCGGCGGGCTGCTGCCCTTCCTTCGAGAGCTTCGCCCTGAGCGCTTCGTAGAGGACCTCCTTGACGAGGGTGGACTTTCCGGAACCGCTCACGCCCGTGACACAGGTGAGCGTCTCCAGGGGAAGGCTGGCGGTGAGGCTTTTCAGGTTGTTTTTATTCGCCCCCGCGATCGTAAGCCACGACGGCCCGGCAGCCGTCCGCAGCCGGGACGTGATCTGGCGCCTGTGCCCGTTCACCCATGCGCCCGTCACCGAGTCGGGGTTGCGCTTGAGGTCGCTGAGCGTCCCCTGGGCGACCACGCGGCCCCCCAGGGGGCCTGCACCGGGACCCAGGTCGACGACCCAGTCGCCCTCGCGGATCGTCTCCTCGTCGTGCTCGACGACGATCACCGAATTGCCCCGCTCGCGCAGGTCCCGAAGCGTCGAGATCAGCATGGCGTTGTCCCGGGGGTGAAGCCCGATCGTGGGCTCGTCGAGGATGTAGCAAATCCCCGTGAGATTCGAGCCCAGCTGGGCAGCCAGGCGGATGCGCTGCGCCTCGCCGCCGGACAGGGTGTCCCCGCTGCGATCGAGCGTCAGGTAATCGAGCCCCACCTGTGACAGGAACCGGAACCGCGGCATGAGCTCCGCCACGATCCCCTCCGCCACGGGCGCCTCGTGAGGTTCGAACGTAAAGGATCTCAGCGCCTCCTCGGCCCGGCTGACCGAAAGGGCCGTGAGCTCGGCGATCCCTTTCCCTTTGACCCGGACGGCGAGGGCCTCTTCGCGAAGCCTTCTGCCGCCGCAGTCCGGACAGGGGGCCTCGTCCACCACCCCGAGCCCCTCGCAGCGCGGGCAGGCCCCGTAACGGCTGTTGAAGGAAAAGAGCCGCGGGTCCAGCGGCTCGAATCCCCTCGAGCAGCGCCGGCAGGCCAGCTTTTCGCTGAGAATCCGCGAATTGCCGCGATCGTCGACGATACGGAGGCTTCCGCGCCCCAGGGTCAGCGCGCGGGCGACCATCGCCTGCAGATCGGCGCTGCCGGCAGTGCCCGCCTTGAGCCTGCCGACGACGGCGTCGACGTCGTGCTCCCGGAAGCGGTCGAGCGACGGCAACGGGTCCAGGGGCAGCATGCGGCCGTCGACGCGGACGTGGCTGAAACCCTGTTTCCCGAGCTTTGCCAGCACGTCGCGATGGAAGCCCTTCCGCCCGAAGACGAGCGGCGCCGTGATGGTCACCGCACGGCCTCCGAAGGGGCGCCCGATCTCCTCGAGCATCGCCTCCGGTGTCTGCGACACGATGGGCTCGCCGCAGCCCGGGCAGTGCTGGACCCCGAGCTTGCTGTAGAGGAGCCGCAGGTAGTGATAGATCTCCGTGAGGGTGGCCACGGTGGATCGGCGGCCCCCCCGGCTCATGCGCTGCTCGATGGCCACCGTGGGCGGGATGCCGGCCACGTCGTCCACCTCGGGGCGGTCCATGATTTTCAGATACTGCCTGATGTAGTTCGGCAGGCACTCGAGGTAGCGGCGCTGCCCCTCGGCAAAGAGGATGTCGAAGGCGAGCGTCGATTTCCCGGATCCGCTCACGCCCGTGACGACGACGAGTTTGTCCCTGGGGATGGTGATCGAGAGATCCTGCAGGTTGTGCTCGCGGGCGCCCCTGATCTCGATGTCGTGCCCGTCCGCATCGCCGCCCTGCCCTCGGCGTGTCTTTACAGGAGAGACAACCCTGCGGGCCTCTGCGAGGTAGGGCCTCAGGTGGATCCCGGTCTGCGACGATGGGTGATTTGCGATCTCTTCCGGGGTTCCTGCAGCCAC
>DIFQ01000007.1 GCA_002419215.1 Syntrophaceae bacterium UBA5744 | reverse complement strand
CTTCCTGCACTCCCTCACTTCTTCACTTCCCCAGCATCTCGGCTCCTAAGAAACAGCTCGACCCATGGTCGAACGATGTAGGGGCCGTTCCCCGAACGGCCCGACAAGCCCGATCGGGGATCGGGCCCTACGAGATTAAAGGTGTTTCTTTCATCGATAACCCCGACCCCAAGACGGGGTTTGTTGCTCGCAATGACTCATTGTTTATATCTCTGGTCCGACGCCTGAAGCCCGAAGCCCGGAAACCGTATCTCAAACGAAGATTGCCACACCTCGCGCGGCTCGGTTCGCAATGACTTCTTTTATATCTTCACTTCTTCCACTTTCTTCACTACCGCACTTCCGCACTCATGCACTTCTTTCACTTCCTCAGAGGCTCGGCTCGCAATGACTCCATCCGGTCCGCCGCCGTGGCGACGTCCCGAAGCCTACAGTCTACAGTTTTCAGCCTGCAGCAGGGATCTGTTGGCTGTCGGCTGTTAGCTGTCGGCTCTTCTTTCCCGAAGCCCGAAGCCGGAATCCCGAATCCCTCTTTTTTTCTTCACTCAGACACTCAGGCACTTAGACACTAAGACACTTTTTTTAATACCATTTCCCGCAATGCCGCCTCGTCGGCTCCCTCGATCCACCGGATCGTGATGCCCCGGCGCTCCATGCCGCGGAACCAGGTGTCCTGGCGTTTGGCGAACTGGTGGATGCGGATGTTCAGGGTCTTGAACATTTCATCACGGCTCATCTCACCGCGAAGGTAGCGGCTCACGTAGCGGTACTCGAGGCCCATCTCGTCCAGGCGCTCCCAGGAGACGCCCGAATCTCGAAGCCTCCGCACCTCCTCGATCATGCCTTGATCGAGCCGTTCCTTCAGGCGCTTCGTGATCCGCTCGCGAAGCACCGTGCGATCCCACCGGACCCCGATCACCAGCGGTACGATGTCGGGCCGTTCGATCGCGTCCCTCGACGCGTGCCTTGACGCGTGCTCGGCGATCTCGATGGCGCGGACCAGGCGCTCTCTCCCGGTGAGGTCCGTCGTGTTGTGCAGGGCGGGGTTCAGATGAAGGAGCCTCGCTGCCAGTTCCTCCATGCTCAGCGCTTGAAGTTCCTCTCTCAGGGCCGCGTTTTCCGGCACGGGGAGCATCCGGTATTCCCGGAGGATTGATTCGATGTAGAGGCCCGTGCCGCCCACGACGATGGGCATCCTGCCGCGCGACCTGATCTCGCGGAAGCACTCGTAGAAACGCTGCTGGAACTCGAAGACGCTGAACAGGTGGCCGGGTTCGGCCACGTCGATGAGGTGACAGGGAACGGGCACGCCGTCGACGATGTACTCCGCCAGGTCCTTTCCCGTCCCGATGTCCATGCCCCTATAGACCTGGCGCGAGTCGGCAGAGATCAGCTCCGCGCCGATCCAAGCGGCAAGCCTCGCCGCAAGCCGCGTCTTGCCCGACGCAGTCGGCCCGAGGATGACGATGAGGTTTGGTCTCTTATGCTCAGTTCTCATGGATTCGATAACAACTCCCGGATGCCGTGGCTTGTGACCTGCTGCATAAAGCCTGCAGCCGACAGTCTACAGCCAACAGCCCGAAAAAGAACTAAAGGGAAACTCTGTCGTCTGTCGGCTCTTGTTTCCCGACGCCCGAAGCCGGAAACCGCAATCAGAAAAGCCGAATCTCAAACGAAGATTGCCACTCCTCGCGCTCCTTCGACAAGCTCAGAACAGGTGCTCGGCTCNNTAGGGGCCGTTCCCCGAACGGCCCGACAAGCCCGATCGGGGATCGGGCCCTACGAGATTAAAGGTGTTTCTTTCATCGATAACCCCGACCCCAAGACGGGGTTTGTTGCTCGCATTGACTCTTTTTGTATTTTCTGGTCCCTACCCCCTGGTCCCCGGTCCCTTTTTCTTCACTGCCACTCTGCAGCCCCCCTCACCCCAACCCTCTCCCGCCAGGGGCGAGGGAGCCTACAAGGTACCGCTCCGCGGTCGTTTGCTTTTTGCCGGTTGACGTGTTAGTTTTTTCGAAGGCCTTTTATATCCGCTTTGGCTGGAACCGTCAAATACCCGATGAAAAAATCGCAACTCGACCTGCGCAACGAACCCGTCGGTTCGCTCCTCTGGAAAATGAGCCTGCCCTCCATCACGGCGATGCTGGTGATGGCTTTCTACAACTTTGTCGACATCTTCTGGCTCTCGAGGCTCGGCCCCCAGACCATTGCCGCGGTGACCATCGCTTTCCCCATCCAGATGCTCTTCGGCGGCTTCGGGGTGGGCACCGGCGTGGGCGCCGGGTCCTTCGCGGCGCGCATGTTCGGCGCAGGAGATAACGAAAAGGCAAACCAGACGGCCGGGCAGATCATCTTCCTGTCGATCTTCATCAGCTCCGTGGTCATCGTCCCCGGTCTGATCTTTCACGACGAGATCCTGAAGCTCTTCGGCGCCACGGCGGAGATCCTCCCCCTGGCGAGAGAGTACTTCATCGTCTATCTCTTCACCACCCCCTTTCTCATCTTCATGATCTCGGCGGGGAATCTCTTCCGCGCCGAGGGCAACCCCAATTACTCCATGTACGCGCTCACGACGGCGGCGATCCTCGGGGCCGTCCTGGACCCCTTCCTGATATTCGGCCTGGGGCCCTTCCCGGAGCTGGGGATCAGCGGCGCGGCCTGGTCGGCGGGCATCTCGCAACTCGTCACGTGCGTCGTCTCCCTGTGGCTTTTCATGAAGCCGACCTCGTCCTACCACATCCGCCGTGCGCACCTGGCGCCCAACCTGCCCGTCATTCGGGCTATCTACCGGGTCGGGTTTCCTTCCATGGTCATGAACTTCGTCATCAGCATCGTGCTCACCTTCTACAATCACATCCTGGGCTCCTACGGGCCGGCGGCGGTGGCAACGCTGGGCATCATCTTCCGCGTCCAGGGTCTCATCATCTGGGTGCTCGTGGGGATCGGGCACGGGGTGATGCCGCTGGTCGGCTTCAACTACGGCGCCCGGCTCTACGGGCGGCTGATCGAGACGGTGAAGGTGGCCGTAAAGTACGCGGGGATCCTCACAATCGCCAGCTGCGCCTTCCTGCAGGTGTTTGCCGACCCGCTCATCCGCATCTTTACGAAAGACCCCGAAGTGGTGGCCATCGCCGTGCCGGCGCTGCGGATCTTCGCCCTGTCGCTGCCCTTCGCGGGGGCCAACTTCACCTGGATCAGCATGTTCAACGGACTTGGCAAAGGGGTCATTTCCATGTCGCTGCTGGTTCTCCGCGACGTCGTGCTCCTCATCCCGCTGCTGGTCCTTTTTTCCATGCAGTTCGGCCTTGCCGGGGTCTGGGCGGCACAGCCTGTGTCCAACGCGTGCCTCTTCCTCGGCGCGCTGTACCTGACGAAGCGTGAGTTCAGGAGCTTCCCTGCCGTCAGCCCTGAGGCGCCTCCCGGGAAATAATCGTTGGGATTTTCCGGCGATTTTTGTTACATCTTCCAGCAAACGGGTCCACGGGTACAAAGGTTCAAGGGTTAAAAACTGAGTGTCATTGCGAGCAACAGACCCCGTCTTGGGGACGGGGTTATCGATGGAAGAAACAGCGTCGATCCGTCATTGCGAGGAGGCCGTCAGGCCGACGTGGCAATCCACGATTGAGATCGGTTGTTGAGATTGCTTCGTCGCTTCGCTTCTCGCAATGACCATTGTGCTTTTCAATCATTCTCCTTCAACCTTATACGTCGCCGAGAAGCGGCGAACCGGTCACAGATCACCGGTCACTATTTTTAAGGGGGAACCGTCATGGAGCATCTTTTCTCACCCGTCAAGGTCGGGTCGCTCACTCTCAAGAACCGTATCGTCATGCCTGCCATGCATCTCGGCTACTGCAACGACAAAAGCGAGGTGACGGACCGTCTCGTGTCCTTCTACGAGGAGCGCGCACAGGGCGGTGCGGCGCTGATTTTCATCGGGGGATGCCCGGTCGATGAGTACGCTAGCAGCATGAAGGAGATGATCGGCCTGAGCGACGACCGTTTCATCCCGGGCCTCAAACGGATCTCCGACGCCGTGCACCGCCACGGCGCCCTTGCTGCCGTCCAGCTGTTCCACGGCGGCCGCTACGTCCGCTCCGGCATGATCGGCCGGCAGCCCATCGCCCCCTCCCCTATCGCCGCGGCCATCACGCGGGAAGTGCCCCGCGAGATGACGATGGAAGACATCCAGCGGACGATCTACAACTTCGCCGAAGCCGCTGTCCGCGCGAAGAAAGCCGGTTTTGACGCCGTCGAGGTCCTGGCGGGAACGGGCTACCTGATCTCGGAGTTCTTCTCCCCCGTCACCAACCAGCGCACCGACGGGTACGGCGGGAGCCCTGCAGCCCGCATGCGCTTTGGCATCGAGGTGGCATGGGCGATCCGCGAGGCCGTGGGCCCCGACTATACGATCATCTTCCGCATCGCCGGACACGATTTCATGCCCGGGGGCAACACGAACAAGGAAGCGGCCCAGTTTGCCTACATGCTGGAGCAGCACGGTGTCGACGCTTTCAGCGTCACGGGCGGCTGGCACGAAACCATGATCCCCCAGATCACCATGGACGTGCCCAGGGGGGCCTTCGTCCACATGGCCAGCGGCGTGAAGGCGGCCGTCACCAGGCCCGTCATCGCCTGCAACCGCATCAACGACCCCGGCCTTGCCGAGGAAATCCTGCGCGACGGCCGCGCCGACCTCGTCGGTCTAGCACGTGCGCTGCTTGCCGACCCCGAATTCCCGGTGAAAGCCATGACGGGACGGGCAAAGGAGATCGTCCCCTGCATCGGCTGCAACCAGGGCTGCCTGGACCGGATTTTCAACATGGAGCCCGTCGAGTGCATGGTCAATCCAAGGGCCGGGCGCGAGTTCGAAGTCCCGCCCGTGCGGAAGGCGGCGAAACCGAAAAAGGTCATGGTCATCGGCGGGGGCCCGGCGGGGCTGTCGGCTGCGCGCACCGCGGCGCAGTGCGGTCACAAGGTAACCCTGTTCGAGAAGGAAACGGCTCTCGGCGGACAGATGCCGCTTGCTGCGGCCACGGAAGAACGGTGCGAGATGGGGGCCTTCTTAAAACCCTTTGCCGAACAGGCAAAAGCCGCGGGCGCCTTCATCGCGGCCGGCGTGGAGGTCGGCGAGGATCTCGTGAAGTCCGAAAAACCCGATGTCGTCATTCTCGCCACGGGAGGAGAGCCGCTCTGCCCGCCCATCCCCGGGATAGAGGGCGATAACGTGGAATACGCATGGGATGTGCTCGCGGGAAAGGCCGTTACGGGAAAAAACATCGTGGTCATCGGAGGCGGCGCCGTCGGCATCGAGACGGCCATGTACCTTGCGAAGAGGGGCACCATCGACGCAGAGACCCTGAAGTTCCTCTTCCTGAACAAGGCCGAGGAACCGGAGCGGCTGAGGGAATACGCCACCCGCGGCGTCAAGAATGTCACCATTGTCGAGATGCTCGACCGGGCCGGCATCGACATCGGCCTGACGACGCGCTGGATCGCCCTGCGCCAGCTTTCGAAGTACGGGATCCGCGTGCTGACGCACACCAGGGCCATGGAAATCGCCCCCCAGGGGCTCTGGGTGGAAAAGAAGGAAGGCCGCGAGATGATCCCCTGCGACACGGTCGTGATGGCCTGCGGGACCGTCCCCGTGAACCCGCTGGAGGAAAAGCTGAAAGGCCTAGCGGAAAAGGTCGTCGTCGTGGGAGATGCGAAGAAGGCAAGGAAGGCTTACGAGGCGATTCATGAGGCTTTTTTTGAAGCCATAAAACTTTAGCAAAGTTACTGAAGGAAGCGGGATCAGTCCCCCTCACCCCGACCCTCTCCCCCGGAGGGGCGAGGGAGATCAAGGTATAGGGTATTAACAGGCGTGGCAATCTTCGTCTGAGATTTGGATTTTCTGATTCCGGCTTCAGGAAAAGAAAAAGAGGGAAATCGTAGATCGCCACGCCCTCGACAGGCTCGGTCTCGCGATGACCATTTTTGTTGATGTTACACCCTGTGCCCGATACCCGAGGCCCGGATCCCTCTGCGAAGCAGCTGGATTGCTTCGTCACGAAAATTCACCCTNNCCCTCACCTCAATCCTCTCCCCTCAAGGGAGAGGAAGACCAAGGTAAAGGTTTTCACAGGTTCCTCGCAATGACGAAATCAACGAAACAAACGAAAAGAACGAGTATCTTCCCTGTACCCTAAACCCAATACCCGATGGTTCCGTCATGACCGAAGATGATTTTTTAGAGGCCTTGTTCAAGCGGATGCCCGTCCCGCCTGGCGAACTTGTCATTCCGCCGGGGGATGACTGCGCCGGGTTTCGCATGGACGACGGCAACCTGATGCTCATCGCCGTGGACCAGGTCATCGAGGGCCGCCACTTTCTCGAAGAAGGCTCCGCAGCGGCATCGCCCGGGCAGGTCGGCCGCAAGGTCCTGGCCCGCAACCTGAGCGACATCGCCGCCATGGGCGGAAAGCCGCTGTACTGCCTCAGTTCCGTGGCCCTCGGCAGCCGCCACGACATGGAGTGGCTGAACGGCTTCTTTGACGGCATGCTGGGGCTTTGCCGACGTTGCGACACGCACCTGATCGGCGGTGACCTTGCCCGCGGCGCGGGGAAAACGGTCGCGAGCCTGACCATTGTCGGAAGCGTCCGGGCAGAGCACGCCCTTCGCCGTGGAGGCGCGCGGGAAGGCCATGGCTTCTGGGCGACGGGCGTATTCGGCCGCTCGTTCCCGACGGGCCATCATCTTGATTTCGAACCGAGGATCGCCGAAGGCAGGTGGCTTGCCGAAAAAGGGCTTGCCGCCGCCATGATCGATGTGAGCGACGGGCTCCTGATCGACGCGGGGCGAATCTGCCGCGCCTCCGGCGTGGGGCTTTTCGTGGATACGGGCGCCGTTCCGAGGCGCACCGGCGACACAACCCTCGAGGAGGCCCTCACCGACGGCGAGGACTACGAGCTTCTCTTCGCCGTGCCGAAAGAAAAAGAGGAGCTCCTCAGGCGCGATTGGCCATTCAGGGAACTCCCCCTCGCAAGGCTTGGCGAATTCCGGTCCGCCCCTTTACCCATCGTATTTGATTCCAGCGGAAAGCCCCTGGAATTCAAAGGCCGTCGAGGCTGGGACCATTTCGATCGCGAATGAAGAACGGGTCTGTCTGATCTATTTCGTCTATCCCGTCTATCCAGTCTATCCCGTCTTTCCGGTCTATCCCGTCTTTCCGGTCTATGAAGACCCCTTCCTCGATCTTCCTCTCCCCTGGCGGGAGAGGATTGAGGTGAGGGGGTCTTTTGTCTATCTGGGCTATCCCGTCTATCCCGTCTATCCCGTCTGTCCCGTCAGAGAAGTCATTGCGAGGAGCGAAGTGACGAAGCAATCTCAGCAAAATATCTCAGACGAAGATTGCCACACCTCACAAGGCTCGGTTCGCAATGACTCTTTTTCTATTTTCTTTCCCGAAGCCTGAAGCCGGAAGCACAAAATCCGAATCACAAACGAAGATTGCCACACCTGCTATACCCTATACCTTGATCTTCCTCGCCCCTCCGGGGGAGAG
>DIFQ01000009.1:749-81763 GCA_002419215.1 Syntrophaceae bacterium UBA5744 | reverse complement strand
CCCGGGGCCGGACCCGAGGCGGGGCCGAAGGCCGCCGGCGGCAAGAAGGACGACAACGTCGTCGACGCCGAGTTCGAGGAGAACAAATAACAGGCTTCAACGAAAGCCTGGCACTCGCAAAGGGTGCCAGGCTTTTTTCGTTGAAGCGGGCATCGGGCATCCGGATTCGGGCTCCGGGAACCCAGTAGAAGAATCAACCCGTAACGAGCCTTGCAAAACCGTTTTGCACTCCTCCCGTTCTGGATGATGTCAAACGGTTGAAATATCCCCGCGAAAGGGTATATAAAAGGCCCAGGATGTCGAGAAAACCCCTCCAGTTTGTTTCCCTTGCGGCGGCGATACTGCTTCTCGTCGCGGGGATCGCCGCGGCGGCCGGGGAGCGGCCCGTGATCGGGGCGTTGCTGCCCCTGACGGGAAAGCAGGCGGCCCTGGGAAACCGGGTCCTCGACGGGCTGATCGCGGGGCTTGGCCTTTTCGACGGGAAGCGGGCCGCACCGGTAGCGCTGCAAATCGAGAACTACGGAAGCGACCCTGCAGCCGTCAGCCGGTTTGTCGCAAAGCTTGCCGGCGAGCCGCGCGTGATGGCCATCATCGGCCCCCCGGAATTCGATGCGGCCAGGGAAGCCGCAAAAGCGGCCCAATCGGCACAGGTGCCCCTTCTTGCGCTGAGCCCCGTCGCTGCGCCGGAAGGGTCGAGGGATTTCGTTTTCAGCGATCAGCGCTCCGACGAGAGGGAGGCCCGGACCCTGGCCTCTTACGCCGTCAAGGACCTGGGCCTCACCCGCCTGGTCGTCTTCTACCCCGAAAACGCCTATGGAACGGCCATGATGAACGCCTTCCGGGCCGAGGCCCAGCGCCTTGGCGGGAAGATCCGCCGCGTCCAGTCTTACAATCCGGCCCAGACGGACTTCTCCACGGAGATCAAAAAACTGGCGGCCCTCAAGGCCCCCCGGCCCGCAGCGAAAAAGAAGGGGGCCGAGGCGCTGAAAGCGCCGGCTCCGGTCCTCGATTTCGATGCCCTCTACCTGCCCGATGCCTTCCGGCGCGTGAGGATGATCCTCCCCCAGCTTGCCTTTCACGACGTGAGAGGCGTTCAGCTTCTCGGCACGTCCCAGTGGTACGTCCCCGAAGGGATCCGCAAGGAGATGGACTATTTCGAGGGTGCCGTCCTGACGGCACTCTTCTTTGCGGAAAGCGACAAGCGGATGGTGGCGGACTTCACGGACGCCATCTTCGGGGCGACGGGGCGGGAACCGGATTACCGCGAAGCGCTGGCCTATGACACGGCAAGGATGCTCCTGGAGGCCTTGCGCGACCGGAGCGTCACGAACCGAAGTTCGCTGAGGGACCGACTGCAACGGATCGAGGCCTTCGAGGGCGTGACCGGCTGGGTGAGCGTGACAAAGAAGGGGGAGATGCAGCGGGGCTCCTTCATCCTGAAGGTGGAAGGAAGGCAGATCATTGACGTCACCCCGACGTACTGAAAGAGGGGTATCGGGTCTAGGGTATCGGGTATCGGGAAAGAAAATACCGGGAAACAATCATGCGATTTTTATTGACCAATGATGACGGGATTTATGCGCGCGGACTGGGCGCTCTTTACCAGGAACTGTCGAAGGATGCCGACTGCATCGTCGTGGCCCCGGAGGTGGAGCAGAGCGCAGTGGGGCACGCCATCACCATATCGCGGCCTCTCATGGTCCGGCAGGCCAGGAAAAACGGCCATTTCATGGGCTGGGCCGTGGCGGGGACGCCTGCGGACTGCGTCAAGATAGGGCTGCGCGAATTGTCGGACAAGCCTGTCGACCTCGTCGTCTCGGGCATCAACCTCGGGGCCAATGTGGGCATCAACGTCCTGTATTCCGGAACCGTTTCCGCCGCCACGGAAGGCGCGATCCTGGGGGTCCCCTCCATCGCGATCTCGCTGGGGACGCACAGCCGCGATGCAGACTACAGCTTCGCGGCCCGTTTTGCCCGAAAAGTGGCGCAATTCATGCTTCACCACAACCCGAACCGGCACATCCCGTTGAACGTGAACGTCCCCGCCATTCCGGAGAAGGATATCAAGGGGGTCGTCGTCACCCGCCAGGGGCAGGCCCGGCTCATGGAGCAGTTTGAGAAGCGAATCGATCCCCGGGAGAATGTCTATTACTGGCTTGCGGGGGAAACGCAGGTCACCGAATCGGATGCCGGCGGGACAGATTTCATGGCCCTGCAGAGCGGCATGATCTCAATTACGCCCATCTACTACGATATGACGCGCTACGACGCGCTGGAGGAGCTGCGGGGAGAGATCGGGAAGCTCACGCCTTAAGAAGGATCGAGGATCGAGGCACGAGGTTCGAGGAAAACGAATCGACAAAGACAAAAAGGATCGGAGAAACTGAGTTCCCGATCCTTTTTGTCTCTTCACCTCGGTCCTCGTTCCTCGGACCTCGATCCTGCGTCCTCTTGCCCGCTAGCGGGTAAGGAGCACGGGGATGCGGCTCTTGCGGATGACGTGGGAGGTGGTGCTCCCGAGAAGGAGCTCCTTGACCCGGCTGTGACCGTGTGTGCCCATCAGAAGAAGCTCCACGGACCCCTCCTCGATGAATTTGATGATCTCCTTTTCCTCTTTCCCCCCCAGGACGATGATGTCGCTGTCGATGGCGTAATCCTCGAGGGCGCTCTCCACTCTCCTGCTGAGATCGGCGGCGAGCTTCGAGTTCTCCGTCACGACGAGCACTGTGAGCGGCCAGCGGGCCTTGTCGGAGAGTTCGGCAGCAATCTTGAGGGCGTGATCGGCGGGCTGGCTCCCGTCGTAGGCAAGTCCCATGCTCTCGATCTCGATGAACGAGACGGGGGTCACGAGGACGGCCTTGCCGGACTTGCGTACCACCGCTTCGGCCGTGGAGCCCAGCAGGACGCTGCGGCTCAGTGGATAATGCTCGCCCCGCTGGGCGAGCAGGATCAGATCCGCGTTTTTCCCCTCGTTGATGATCTCCTCGTCGATGATCCCCGTGGTTTTCTTCACCTCGGGGTTGAGCCCCTCTTTCTCGCAGCGCTCCCGGAACTCGCGCAGGATGTTGTCGGCCCTCGCCTCGAGGGCCTTTTCGATGACGGAAAAAAATTCGGGGCCCGGGGAGAGACTCGCGGAGCTGCAAATGTCGTTGAGAACGGGTCCCTGGAGAACCTTGATGTCGATGACGTGGAAACCCGTGAGGCGGGCATCGAGTTTTCTGGCAATGTAGATGCCGTACTGGAGGGCCGTCCTGCTGTAATCGGAGCCATCAGTGGGAAGGAGGATGTTCCGGAACATCAGTCTTCCTCCTCGTCTTCTTCATCGTCGAACTTGCTCTTTTCGGCGCCGTTATCGACCTTCTTGTCGTAGTCGGCCATTTTCCTCAGCATACGGTCGAATTCATGCTCGTCGAGGTCCTCGTCGCCCTGGCCGTCGTAAGCGGCCGAGGCCGACCCGGCTGCGGCTCCGAGAAGCGTGAGGGTTCCGACAAGCTTTCCTGCCTTGAAATTCGCCTTCTCCAGGGGCTGGCCTTCGCGGTCAAAAGCCACGTAGGGCCCCTCGCGCCTGTCGTTGCGGAAACTCCCCTTCTCCCGAATCTGTCCGTTTTTGTAGTAGGAAACGTAATCCCCGTCGAATTTCCCGTCCAGGAAAAGTTCTCGCTCCTTGAGCTGCCCGTTTCGATAATAGAGCAGATACTCGCCCTCGAGCTTTCCGTCCTGGTTGTAGTTCTCTTTCTCCCGAAGCTGCCCCGTCTCATAGTAAGACGTGTACTCGCCGACGAGCCTGTCCTTTTCGAAGGTGCACTTCTCCCGGAGCGTGCCATCGCGGTAGTAGGAGACCGCCTCCCCGTGTCTCTGCCCATCCTTGTAGGACATCCTCACGATGAGCTGCCCGGTCTCGTAATACGACTCGTAGACCCCGTTGAGCTTCCCCTTGAGGTAGTGGCGCCTTTCCCGGACTTGCCCCTTTCCATAGCGGGAAACGTGCTCCCCATCATTCCTTTTCGGGGCAAAGAGGTCCCATTTCATGGATAATCGGCTCTTTTATTGAGGATTTTACACAAGGTCGGATGCAACACACCATTGAACGCAGGAAGTCAGGAAACACGGAAAAGCAGAAGAGCGGAGAGGATATCATTCTTTCGCTTTTATCCGCTCTTCCTCACTTCTGATCTTCCGATCTTCGCCGGCTTGGAGCTTGAAGACCCCTAACAGAGGCATGCAGGATGCGCCCCCCGGCCACCAGCCGCCCGTTACAGTCCCAGTTCCTTGCGTATCTTCTCCACCGGGAAAAAGACCGCATCGGGGCTCTTGATCCCCCTGCGGAGGGCACGCTCGTTCTGGTTCTCGAAATCCTTCAACAGATCGATCAGCCGCCTTTTCCCCTCGGGGGTCTTGACGGCTTCCCGCGGGGTGATGTTGCCGATGGCAGCGATTTTCTCGTCGAGCCAGTTTTCGAACGGGCGCGATGCCGTCTCCCGGCCGATTGAACCCCCTTCAAAGGAATCGGGGGATCGGTCCGATGGAGCCTTTTCGGCGCGTTTCTCGACGCTCTTGTGGACTGTCGTCCGGTAGGAGATGATCGTGCCGAACATTTTCTCGAGGATGGCGCGCAGGGTTTCGGCCCGCTTGGCCGACGAGCACTGGGCCATGAGGGTATCCCGCTTGAGGAAAAGGATGCCCGGGGCGTTCTTCAGTTGCCCCTTTACCCCTTCCTTGTGGAGCCAGTAGAAGCGAAGCACCTTCGCCGGCAGGGCTCCGGGCTTCCGCGGCTCCGAGGCCGTGAAGACCGGCGACTTCTCGATCGTCTTGAGGAAGGCGTCATAATCTTCCACCCGGAAGAGAATGCTCGTCAGGGAGGACTTGTCCGCTTCAGGGTCGGCCGGCGCCTCGGGCCGCTCGATGTTGCGGACCGCGTTCTCGACGAGAGCGCAGATCTCCGCCGAGGCCCGCTTCAGGTAGTCGCGGAAATTCCGGTAGTTCTCCCGCTCCTCGTGATAGATTTCAAGGAGGTTCTGCTCGATGAAACGCCTGAGCTTCTGGGGAATGATGGTGAGCGGCATGCCGCCCAGGAGCTGATACCCGCGAATCTCGATAAGACCCCCATAGAAGAGGTCCCATTTGCAGAGAGTCTTTGCGGCGGCCGGGTCGACGATACTGCAGACCCGGTCTCCAAAGATGTCCCGGATCTCGACCCCCTTTCCCGGGTCAACCTTCTGGACTTCATAAACGCTCAGCACGGAGCGGGCATAACTCTGAAGGATCTCCCGCTCCAGGGAAGAGAGCTGGTTTTTCCTGCGCTCGAGGTAGAGTTCCGGGAAGGTTTTGTCGTACTCATCGGTCACGAAGTGCAGGGAGTACCACGTAAGGAACTTGGAGAACTCCTCCTCGCTCTGGAAATTGTCGTAGAGTTCGTCTTCGTCTTCGCCGTAAACGCCGCGCCCCTCGAAATACTCGTAAAGGGCGAGTTCGTACTCCTCGTAAAACCGGTCGGAATTGGAAAAGCGCGTGAGTCTATAGTGGAGATCGGAAATGATCTTCCTGCAGCGGGCGAGATCGAAATCGATGATCTGGGCTGCCCGGTTATCTGTAGAGCTGCCCTGCCCGGCGGAAGACCCCCCGCGATCAACCGTTGACATTTTTTTGTAACCTCCTGTCCAAGTGGAACATAAAGCCTTTGAATTACAGGCGCGTCGATACACGCGGCCTGAATAGAAGGACTCTAACGAGCTTCCTCTAATATAAGGCTTTACATCCTGATATGACAGACCCCCTTTCGTGTTTGTTTCATATCATGGATGGCTGCAGGTTATCGCATTTCGAGGGGCCTGTCGAGAAAAAAAAGATAGACAATTTATCATATAAATACAGCCTGTTAGGTAGTCGAACAAGGGCCGTTATCCACAATCTCGAACCGGAGGTCCGGCGGAAAAAAGGGAGGGCCGGGCCAGCCCGGCAGCCCCCTTATCGCAGCAATCCGGCAGGAAGGCTCCCGTTCGTGATGGATCTACGAGAGGGCCGTGTGGAAAAGGGAAAAGAGGAGAACCGCCAGGAGAAGCAGCCAGGAAAGCCAGTAAATCGTCTTTCTCATTTCAGGACCTCTTTCTATCGCAATGGAGCGCACTCGCATCCAACGGGCCGGGAAGGGTGGGCTCCTCCACTCATAAATCGGCTTTCCGACGCGAACCTTGAGGACTGCTGCCTCGAAGAAATCAATCAGGCGGCTATGACTGGACGGCGATCATCGGGAGGGGCATCGCTATTTCGTCGCCTCGAGAAGCAGAAGCGGGGGGACGCTCAGGATGGCATACCCGGTGTTGACGACGCGGAAGATCTCTCGAAGGGGCGCCCTCAGGTGACCGGGGGGCTGGTAGAAGGTCTGGTAGGCGATAAACTGTCCGCCCCGCTTCAGGATACGGTGGGTGTTTCTCAGGAGTTCGACACGGGCTTTCACCGGAAGGAAGGAAAATGGGATCCCGGAAAGGACACAGTCCGCCTGCCCCGCATCGGAGCGGCGGACGACATCGAGGATATTCCCGGCGCAGTCATTGTAGAGATGAAGCCTCGGGTCCCGGCAGGATCTCCGCAGAAGGTTGCAAAGGGCCTCGTTGCGTTCGATGGCGATCAGGCGCGATTCGGGGGTCATTCGCCTCAACAGGGCCCTCGTGAAGACCCCCGTCCCCGGACCGAACTCGATCACGACCTGCGCGGTCTTCAGGTCGATCCGCGAGCAGATTTTCTCCACGGCAAACCGGGACGTGGGCATGACCGAAGCGACATACCTGTCCTGCAACAGACTGCTGAGATAAGCGAAAGCACTCATGACAAACCCCTGGGCGGGTAACTCCGCGGCCGAATGAGGAGAGAGGAAAAAGTCCGGTGAGTTTAGTGGCGAGGCTCGTGATATGAGGACCCGGAATCATGTCACCGGGTCTTTCCTCCTTGCGGCTTGCGGCTTGATGCTTGATGCTTTACTTACCCCGGTAGCGCTTGTACTTCATGCTCACGCCCGTGGGGGTGGTGAGGGTCAGATCCCCCTTCGTGATGGCATATCCCCAAGTCAGGGGGCCGCCTTTTTTCATCGTGATCTCGAGCTGTTCCTTGTCGAGAATGCGGTAGCTGCCCGGGTAGCTGATCCGCTCCACGGCACTGTACAGGGTGACAGTGCCGTCCTCCATGAACTCGATCGTGTCGCCTCCCTGGGCCTGGCGCCTCCACTTGCCGAGCAGCATCTCCCTGTCCCGGCCCCGGATCATCTCGGATTCGTCAGGAACGGGTTGCACCGGCGGAGGCGCGACCGCCGCCGGCTGCGGTGAAGGCTCCTGGGGTTTTACGGTCTGCTCCTGCTGGATGCCGGCACAGCCGAAAAGCGCAATCAGCAGCAACAGGGCGATCATCTCGCAGTAAGGTGTTTTTTTCATGGCCTTCCGTTCCCTCCTTCGAGCGACCCCATTGGCATGCCGGACGGTTATTGTATCTCACTTCCCGGCGCGTTCCGCAAGACGGAATTCGTCATAGCGGTCGATGAGGCGGTCGAGGTAACGGGACCGCAATTGGCTCGATGCAAGGGCCCGCTTCACCGGGGGCAGCTTCAGGATGGCCCCCAGGATGGATGCCATGGCCCGGTGACTCCGGAGGGCCTGGGTGTCGAAAATCAGGTTCTCGAGTTTGCCGCGCTCGACGGCCATGAGCAAAATCCGGCGCGCCGAATCGACGGGCGTGATCACCCTCTCGGGACGGCCTTTCAGGCTCATCGCGCCCGCCTTGCAGCTCCGGACGCAGACGCCGCACCCCAGGCAGGCGTCCTCGTCGATACGGGCCTTCTTCTTCGTGCGTTTCCGGGGGTCCGCGGCGGAGATGAGGGCCACGGCCCCGATGGGGCACACACTGACGCATCGGCCGCAACCCGTGCATATCCCCTCGTCCACGCCGGGCAGGTAATTCGTCGTGTGGACGGGGTGCAGGTGCGCGAATTTGCGGGCTGCGATCATGGCCTCGCAGCAGCAGCCGCAGCAGTTGCAGATGAAGCTTACCTGCCTCTGCACGTTTTCGCCGAACTGGACGAGGTTGTTCTCGTAGGCCCGCTCCAAAAGACCCATGCACTCGGAGACCGTCACGGGGCGCACGATCCCGTGGCGCATGAGCGAATCGGCAGCCCGGTTGAAGGTCATGCAGATCTCCATGGGGGCCTCGCAGGCCCTTCCGACATGACCCATCTTGTGGCGGCAGTAGCACATGGCGATCCCGATGTGGGAGGCCGTTTGAATGATGCGGCTTGCCCGCTCGTAGTCCAGGACGTGGAGCCCGCTGTCCGGCGGAAGGGCCGGCTCGTGGACGAGGGCGCGGCCCAACTGGGTCTCGCCGGCCACGAAGAGGGCCTTGATAAAATCCTCCTCCACGTTGATGTACTGATAGTAGAGCTCGCTCAGGGCCTTCTGGTCGAGATCGGCCCGCAGTCGCATCAGCGAAAACTCGAAAAAGCCCGCCATCGGCGGCGGCATGATGTAAATGCGGTTTCCATTCTCTTCGATGTCGAGGAGGATGCCCCGGTCGGCCAGCCCTTCCAGGATCCCCTCGGCCTGTCGTTCACCCATGCTCCACACCGCCGCAGCCCGCCGGGCGTCAAAAGGGCGGATGGGCAGCTGCGAGACGAGGCCCGCTTCCCGCTCCGAGAAAAGCATCTTGAGGATTCCATAGAGAAGCTCCGAGGGAGGGGCTCCCTGGGGGAACAGGTTGATGCGCTCCGTGAGGCGGTGGTATGCGTTCTTGAGGTGCTGATGGGCCATGGCCGGGATCCTGCACGATCGGGTTTTTCGCATTCGGCCTGCTGTCGGATTTTCTTGAATCAGTTTACCAAAGCACGAATCCGTTGACAACCCCCGTCGTCTCAGCCAATCGCACGCATGATACGAATCCGACAGTTTCCCTTCCGGGATTCTTCAAGCTCGAAGTCCGTGAAGACAGGAACCTCGGAAGTGAGGAAGAGCGGACAAGAAAGAGATTCTCATCCACTCCGCTCTTCTGCTCTTCCGCGCTTCCTAACTTCCTGAAGTCCAAAGCGCATAGCGTCCGATCCCTACAGAGCATCCAACGATGGTTGCCGCTGTTGACAGACCCCCCCTTTCCCGATATGAGGACTTCAGCGAAAAAACCAGGGACAAGACACTTGCCATCCTCAGCGGACAAATTGAAGCGCCTCCGGGCAAAGCTCCACACCGCAATGCGAGCCGACCGGGTCGGCCTGCTGCGCGAGATGGGAAAGCTGCAGGGAACGAGAAAGCCGGAGGAGCTCGAGCAGGGGCTCGCAAGGCTGGAGAGAAGGCTTGCGGTTGCCGCCTCAAAAAAGGAAAGGCGCCGCAGCGGCCTCCCCCGCGTCAGCATCCCCGAAGCCCTGCCCATTGCTTCGAGACGAGCCGACATCATCGAGGCGATCCGCAAAAACCCCGTCGTCATCATCACCGGGGAGACGGGATCGGGGAAGACGACACAGATCCCCAAGATGTGTCTCGAGGCCGGCCGCGGCGTCGACGGAAGGATCGGCTGCACCCAGCCCCGGAGGGTCGCCGCCGTGACGGTAAGCCAGCGGATCGCCGAGGAGATGGGCGAGGACCCCGGCCGCTCGGTGGGCTACAAGATCCGTTTCGAGGACCGCACCTCGCCCGAGGCCTTCATCAAGATCATGACGGACGGCATCCTTCTCATGGAGGCCCAGGCCGACCCCTTCCTCAACGAGTACGACACGATCATCGTCGACGAGGCCCACGAGCGCAGCCTCAACATCGACTTCGTGCTGGGGATCCTGAAAAACCTCCTGCGGAGGCGCCGGGACCTCAAGGTCGTCATCACTTCCGCCACGATCGACACGGAGAAGTTCTCCACTGCCTTCGGGGGGGCCCCCATCATCGAGGTCTCGGGCCGCATGTACCCCGTGGACATCCGCTACGCGCCCCTGGACGAGGCCCTCGAGCAGCGCGAGGAGATCACCCACGTCGAGGCTGCCGTGCGGGCCGTCGACGAGATCATCGACACGGGAGAGTCCGGCGACATCCTTGTTTTCATGCCCACGGAGCAGGACATCCGCGAAACCTGCGACCTTCTCGAGGGGCGGGACCACCGGGGGGTGAAGATCATGCCCATGTATGCCCGGCTTTCCTCGCAGGACCAGCGGCGGGTCTTCATCCCGCTGCGGGAGCGCAAGATCGTCGTGGCCACCAACGTCGCCGAGACCTCCATCACGATCCCGGGCATCCGCTTCGTCGTCGACACGGGGCTTGCCCGGATCTCCTACTACAACCCCCGGACGAGGACCTCGAGCCTGCCCGTCCGTCCCGTTTCCCGGAGCAGCGCCGACCAGCGGGCAGGCCGCTGCGGGCGCGTGGAGCACGGCGTGTGCATCCGCCTCTATTCCCGGGAGGACTACGAGACCCGGGCGCCCTACACGGCCCCCGAGATCCTGCGCTCCAACCTCGCCGAGGTCATCCTGAGGATGCTCAGCCTGCGGATCGAAGACCCCGCCGCATTCCCCTTCGTGGACCCGCCGGCGCCAAAAAACATCCGCGGCGGCTACGACATCCTCGAGGAACTCGGCGCCATCGAGCGGGAAAACGGGGAGAAGGGGGACGGACGCTACCGCCTCACGGTCCGGGGCCGCAGGATGGCCCGCCTGCCGCTGGACCCCCGGATCTCCCGGATGATCCTCGAGGCCGAAAAGGAGGGCTGCCTGGGGGAGATCCTCGTCATCGCGGCGGCGCTCAGCACCCAGGACCCGCGGGAGCGCCCCGCCGGGAAGGAAAAGGAAGCCGACGGGGCCCAGGCTCTCTTCGTCAACGCCTCCTCGGATTTTCTCACCCTCATCAGCATCTGGGAGCACTTCCACGACAGCGGGCCCAACGCAAGATCTCCGGGCCGCCTCCGGAAATTCTGCCGAGACCACTTTCTCTCCTTTCGCCGGATGAAGGAATGGCGGGATGTCCACGGCCAGCTCCGGGAGATCGCCGAGGAGGAGGCGCCCCGGCCCGGCGGGAGGAGCCCCGAAAAGAAGCCGGACAGCGATCCTCAGGCCTGGTATGGACGGATTCACCGCTCGGTGCTGAGCGGCTATCTTTCCAACATCGCCGTGAAGAAGGAGAAAAACACCTACGGCGCCACGGGCGGGCGCCAGGTCGTGGTCTTCCCCGGCTCGGGTCTCTACAACCGGGGCGGCGACTGGATCGTGGCGGCTGAGTTCGTGGAGACGACACAGCTCTTTGCCCGCACGGCCGCCAACATCGACAGGGAGTGGCTCGAGGCCCTGGGCGGAAGCCTCTGCCGCTCGGTATACCTGAATGCCCGCTGGGACCGCAAACGAGGCGAGGTGACGGCGCTCGAGCGGGTGAGCCTCTACGGGCTCGTGATCGTCGAGGGAAGGCGCATCTCCTTCGGCCGCGTAGACCCGCAGGAGGCCACCGGGATCTTCATCCGCGAGGCCCTCGTGCCCGGGGACATGGAGAGGCCCCTGCCCTTTCTGGCCCACAACCGGGACCTTATCGAGCAGGTCAGGGACATGGAGAACAGGCTGCGCAGGCGGACGTTTTTGACTACGGACGACGTGCTGGCCGGCTTCTACGAGGAGCGGCTCCAGGACGTTTATGACGCGAGGACCCTCCAGAAAATGGTCAGGGACCGGGGCAGCGACTCCTTCCTGAGGATGACCGAGGAGGACGTTCTTCGCCAGGCCCCCGACCCGGCCGAGTTGTCTCTCTACCCGGACAGCGTGCCCGCGGGAAGGCTTGCCCTTCCCCTGTCCTACCGGTTCAGCCCGGGGGAAACCGACGACGGGGTCACCCTGAGGCTCCCGGCGAGCGTGCTCACCCGGCTGCGGCCCGAGGCCGTCGAGTGGGCCATCCCGGGGCTCATGCAGGAACGGGTAACGGCGCTGGTCAAGGCCCTTCCCCGCGACATCCGCAGGCATCTCGTCCCCATCCCCCAGGCGGTGGAAACGATCCTGGGGGAGTTGAAGCACGGCGAGGGGTCGCTTCCCGCTGCCCTCTCGGGGTGCTTGAAGCGCAAGTTCCGGCTGGACGTGCCCCCTGCGGCCTGGGACCTGGAGGGGCTGCCGGAGCACCTGAAGCTCCGCTACGCCGTCGTGGACCCGAAGGGCAAAGAGATCCGTTCGACGCGCGATCTCGAGTCCCTTCGCAAAGACCGCCTCGAAGAAGAGGAGTCCCGGGCTTTCGGCCGCGCCAAGGCGGCCTGGGAGCGCAACGGGATTACCCGCTGGGACTTCCCCGACCTGCCCGAGGAGATTCCAGAGGAAATCCGATTGGATGCGCAGAACGTTCTCGAGGGGGTCGCCTACCCGGCCCTCGTCCCTGCCGGCGAGGCCGTCGACCTGAGGCTGCTCAGGGGCCGCAGGAAAGCCGAGGAAACACACCGGGCCGGCGTAAAGGTCCTTCTGACCCTTCAGGTCAAGAAAGATTTGGAGATCGCCCGCCGCTACCTCACCCTCCGGGGGGAAATGAAGGTCTGGTCGGCCTATTTCGGCGGTGCAAAGACGTTGGAGGACGGACTCTTCCAGGGGCTTACGCGACGCCTGCTGGAAAAGGACATCCGGACCCGGAAGGACTTCGAGGAGCACACCCGGATGCTCGGCCGGCGTCTCCTGAAGGCCCCCCAGGAACTGCTCGAGGCCGTAGAGCCCGTCCTGCGGGCCTATCACGAGACGCGCCAGGCCCTGTCCGGCCTCGAGGCCGCGAATCTCTCGAACCGCACGGTCCTCACCTTCCTCGAGGAGATGCGCGCCGGGCTGCAACGCCTCCTGCCCGTCACGTTTCTCGAAATCTACGACCGGGACCGTCTTTCCCACGTGATCCGTTACCTCAAGGCGCTCCAGGTCCGGGCCGAGAGGGGCGCCGTCCACCTCGACAGGGACCGGGCCCGCGTCGCCGAGATCCGCCCTTACGAGGAGAAGCTGGAGGAGCTCCGCAAGGGCATCACCCCGTCTGCGTCGGAGGAAAAAGCGCTGGCCGTCGACGAGTACCGGTGGATGGTGGAAGAGTACCGGGTGTCGCTCTTCGCCCAGGGGATCAAGACCCCCTATCCCGTCTCGCCGAAACGCCTGCGGGAGAAGATCCGCGAGATCGAAGGGATGACGTAAAATTTTGCTGGGATTTCGGAGGCAGATGTAATAAAGAGTAGCGTTTTAGAGGCCGGGTGATGCCTGAGATCCACCCGGGCACCACCCCACAAGGAAAAACATCCATGGAAAAGAAGATTCTCATCGTGGATGACGAGTTGCCCGTCAGGGAACTTTTCAAGGATTTCTTCGGCGCCTCGGGGTACCGGGTCCTGACGGCGGAAGGTGCCGAGAACGCTCTCGAAATCCTCCGGGACGGGGAGATCGACCTGATCTTTCTGGATCTCCGGCTCTTTGGGACGAACGGGCTCGAGCTGGGCCGGCAGATCCGCAGGGAGAAACCCCTCTGCATCCTCTTTGCCATCACGGGGTGGGCCGGCCTCTTCGAGGTCGAGGAGTGCCGCGAAGCCGGCTTCGACGACTTTTTCATCAAGCCCGTGCAATTCGACATGCTCTCGAAAGCCGTCGAGGACGCCTTCGACCGCCTGGAACGATGGAGAAAACGATAAGTTTCGCGCCGGCGCGGACTTGACAACCGGGCAAGCGTCCTTATCTTTACAATGTCCGTGGAACGCTCCTGTCTTTTCAGCCTTTGTGCAAAAAAGAAACATCTTTCTTTATATCGATATCGAAGTAAACGGAGGAGGACTCGATCATGCCAGCGAAGGATATCCTGTACGACGCCACTGCGCGCGAAAGAATCGCCAAGGGGGTCAACACCCTGGCCGATGCCGTCAAGGTGACCCTTGGGCCCCGGGGGCGCAATGTCGTTCTCGAAAAGAAGTGGGGAGCCCCCACGATCACCAAGGACGGCGTCACGGTAGCCAAGGAAATCGAGATGGACGACGTCTTCGAGAACATGGGCGCCATGATGGTTAAGGAAGTCGCCTCCAAGACGTCCGATCAGGCAGGCGACGGCACGACGACGGCGACGATCCTCGCCCAGGCGATCTACCGCGAGGGAGCGAAGCTCGTGGCGGCAGGCATGAACCCCATGGAACTCAAAAAAGGGATCGAAAAAGGCGTCGAACTGATTGCCGGGGAACTCGAGAAGATCGCCAAGCCGGTGAAAGACCAGCAGGAGATCACCCAGGTGGGCACGATTTCGGCCAACAACGACACGGAGATCGGGAAGATCATTTCAGAGGCCATGGACAAGGTCGGCAAGCAGGGCATCATCACCGTCGAGGACAACAAAACCCTCGAGACGGTCCTCGATTACGTCGAGGGGATGAAGTTCGACAGGGGGTTCCTCTCGCCCTACTTCATCACGAACGTGGATAGGATGGAAGCCATCCTGGAAGACACCTTTATCCTGATCACCGACAAGAAGATCAGCGGCATGCAGGAACTTCTGCCCCTGCTCGAGCAGGTTGCCAAGGCCGGCAAGCCCCTGATGATCATCGCCGAGGACGTGGAGGGCGAAGCCCTGACGACACTTGTCGTCAACAAGATGCGCGGGGTGCTCAAGTGCGCCGCCATCAAGGCCCCTTACTTCGGCGACCGGCGCAAGGGCGCCCTGCAGGACATCGCCGTCGTCACGGGGGGCAAGGTCATCTCCGAGGAGATGGGGATCAAGCTGGAGTCGGCCACCATCCAGGACCTCGGCCGGGCCCGCCGGATCGTCATCGACAAGGACAACACGACCTTCATCGACGGCGCGGGCAAGAAAGCGGACATCGACGAGCGGGTCAGGCAGATCAGGAAGGAAATCGAGATCATCGAGCAGGACTACGATCGCGAGAAGGCGATGGAGCGCCTGGCCAAGCTCACCAGCGGCGTTGCGATCATCAAGGTCGGCGCCGCAACGGAGATCGAGATGAAGGAGAAGAAGGCCCGCGTCGACGACGCCCTGAACGCCACCCGGGCGGCCGTGCAGGAGGGCATCGTGCCGGGAGGAGGCGTGGCCCTGATCCGCTGCGCCGGAGCGCTGGCGAAGGCAAAGCTCGAGGGGGATGCCCATTACGGGATCGACATCGTCCGCAAGGCCATCGAGGAGCCGCTGAAGCAGATCGCAAAGAATGCCGGCTACGAGGGCTCGGTGATCGTGGAGAAGGTCCGCGAGAAGAAGGGCAGCTATGGATTCGATGCCGACAGCGGCGAGTACGTGGACATGATGAAGGCCGGTATCATCGACCCGGCCAAGGTGACCCGGCTTGCCCTTCAGAACGCCGCATCGGTTGCCTCGATGCTCATCACCACCCGCACCATGGTGGGCAAAAAGGTTGAGCCGGAAGAGGAAGGCCAGGACTAGGAAGCACAGGCACCATCACATCGAAAAAGCGTTCCGGCCCCCGGGGGAGTTCACCCTTCCCCGGGGGCTCTTCTCTCAACAAACACCTCACCGGCCGGGAGGAGCAGCGGGACGCATCATGAAACACCCCTCGCAACCCGATTCAACGGACAGCACGATCGAGAACCCCGCCTCGCGCGGGGCATTACTCCTGCGGGAGTTCGACAACCTCGGCGGCGGGGAGATCCTGGAGCGCATTCTCCGCGAGCAGAATCCCCGCAAGGTGGTCGAGGAACTGCCGCCGGGGGATCTCTTCTGGGTCATCAAGAAGATCGGCAGCGACGACAGCCTCCCGCTGCTGGAGCTTGCCTCGCCGGAGCAGTGGCAATATCTCCTCGACATGGAGATCTGGGACCGAGATGAGGTCAACGCCGGCGAGGCCCTTGCCTGGCTGAGACGGCTTTTCGAATCCGACAGCCGAAGGACGGTCCTCTGGCTTCTGCTGGAGGGCAGTGCCCTGGCCCACTTTATCCTGCAAAAGAGCCTCGAGGTGATGGTCCGGGAGGAGGACGACAACGAGATCGAGATCCCCGAGGGGTTCTTCACCCACGAGGGGGTCCTGTACCTGAGGGCACCTGACACGGAGTTCGAGCCTTTTCTTCGGGAGCTCACGGGCGCAATCGCCGCGGCCAGCCTGCCCGCTTATCAGACCCTGATGTCCAGCCTTGCCAGCGTGATCCCCTCTGAGCTGGAAGACGGCATGTCGCGGATGAGAAACGTCCGGCTGGCGGAGCAAGGATTTCTTCCCTTTGACGAGGCCGTCTCCATCTACTCGCCCCTTTCGCCCGAGCAGATCAACCTGCCGGGACAGCCCGCGGCGGCAGTCGACATCACGATCAGTGAAGAAGACCGGGCCCTGGTCCCCTTTCTGCCGCTTCACGAGGGGCCGCAGCGAAGCTTCCTGCAGGAGGCGCTCGGAGCCCTAAAGAACCCTCTCCTCCTGGAGCGGCTGCGACTGGAGTTTGCGGGGCTTGCAAACCAGCTCGCCTCGGTGGAGGGGCTCGCCCGGGTCGAGCTGGACGACCTCGTCCGAACGACCCGGAAGGCCGCCGGTTATCTCAACATCGCACTGGAGGAGATGACGGGAAGGGATTCCGCGCGCGCGGGCGATCTGCTGGGGAACAACTCCCTGGCATCGATCTTCCGTGTCGGGTTCGGGCTCGTTCTCCGCGTAAAACGAGTGGCCGAGACCTGGCTCAGGATGGCCTGGTTCCGCAGGAGCGGGTTTGATAAAGGTTTCTGGGGCGATGAGCGCGGTTCGCTGCTGTCGGGCCTCCTCCTGAAGAAGCCCCTGCTGTACACCGGGCTGCAGGAGGGAGAGATCTACCGGGACTTCGCCGGCGCCGACGACCTCACCGGGGCAAGCAGGGCCCTCATGGGACTGATCGCCCTGGACGGGCTGATGGATGCCGTGACGAAAGAAACCCCTCTTCCCCCTGAGGATTTCGGCCGGGAGGATCTGACCTGCTTCCATTTCCTGTTCACGTTCTGGGCCCGCCGGCGGCTCGGGATCGAGCCCGGGTTTGCGCCGATCACGCCTGAACAGGCCCGTGCCTTCTTCGAGATCCTTCGTGAAGGTGAAACGGCACCCCCTTACCAGATTTCCCGCTTCCGGGAAGTCTTCATCGAGGACATGCTCGGGATTGCATCGGTCCTGCCCGACGATCTTCGGGCTGCCCTGCGGGAGGAACTGTCTAACATCTGGGAGGAATTCCGGGCCGAATACGAACAGGTCCCCCCCGCCGACACGGACATGAAACACAATCCCTTCCTGCTGATACAGTAATTGTTTTACTGGTTGAATGGGTGATCAGGCAGAGGGCGAGCCGGAACACCAATGTGTTGACTCACCCCATCCGGATGTCTCTAAATTCCCTGAACGCAGCGGTTAAGGCATTTCCCGCCTGGGGGGATATCTTTCCAAGCGGATCTGCTTTTATTTCATCTTCCAACAGCGGAGATTTTACGTCGGGGAATACAGACAGGTGATAAATTTGAGTTTAAAGCCCCGCCTTGGCAAGTACACCTACAATGTTGCAATATCGTTATGTTTGGTAATATGTTTCTTTCCAATTGAAAGGTTTAACGAGAAGCTAAGCCGGAGCCGCGAAGTGGCGATCGGCTTTAGCGACTGGTTATGCGTTCATTTAAAAGCGACATGACCGATGTTTATCACATGCGATTTCCACCACCGACCTGTAGCACCTGTCCCGTGATCCACTCCGCTTGGTCTGATGCAAAGAAGATAACAGCTTTCGCAATGTCTTCTGGTTGTCCGATCCGACGGAGTGGATATGTGGCGGCAATTTCTTTTTCCAATCCTGCTGGCATCCAGCCGGTTTGCACGGCACCAGGTGAAATAACATTGACTGTTATTCCATAAGGGCCTAGTTCGGTTGCCGCTGCACGTGTATAGCTTTCAATTGCAAATTTACTGGCGCCATAAGAAACCTGAGAAGGATGACACCGAGCGCCATCCGTTGTGATATTGATAATCCGGCCCCACTGAGCATGACGCTCGATATGGCGTTTTGCATATTCCGCCATCATAAGAGCAACTGCTCTGCTATTGACGTGAAAATGCGCATCATGTGTCTGGGCGGACAATGGTTTGAGAAAATATTCCTCGGAAAAAACGGGATCTCTGTCTAATACAGGTTGGGGCAGAAAGGTATCAGGGGCAGCGAATGCGGCATTGTTCACAATGACATCAACCGCCCCCCATCTTTTCTCCGCTTGGTCAAACAGCTTTGAAATCATGTCAGGGTCAGACAAATCCGCTTCCCATATTATGTATTCGCCACCCAAAGCCTGTGTTTCTTTCGCTACCAGATCTGCGGATTGTCCGATCTCACGGCAATAATATGCTCTCCCCGGGGTCGTTGCGCTCTCCACATTCGCCTAGGTTTCTCCATACAGCTCCGGGGATTGTCGTAAAAAGGTAATTAAGACCCTGGCCCCTTCCCGGGCAAAGGCAATGGCTATAGCAGCACCAATCCCATGATTAGCACCGGTCACGATTACCGTTTTTCCCTTAAGTCCTGTATCGATCATAAGTACTGTCCTTTACCCGAGATATTTCTGATCATGATTCGATCTTTTTCGCATAACAATTAATATACCAACTTGGTTTTTTCCCGATGTTCGGCGCGACATTACTCATTTGGGAAAATAATGCAAAAAAAAATGTTTAAATATCAAGCAAAAAAAAATTTTGATACTTGGTATTTTGTGGGAATATGCCACATGAGCCAAGTTGGTATACCATAGAAAATTTGTTCAGCGACCATAAAATATCCATAGCGGCCAATTGCACAGTGTTATTGATACCGGGTCGAAGTCTTGTATTTTCAAAAAACATGATGGTCTGTTTGTTTCAGGAAGTTAGATGTGGTCTCGTGTACTTTCGTACCGTCTCTGAAAGAGGGGGATTTTAGTTTTTCGCCGCGAGGCGGCGTACTGCCGCATCCAGCCCGTCCAGCGTCAGCTCGTACATGGGAAAGACCTGGCGGATCATCCCGATCGTTCGCACGCGCTCCCACTCCCACAGCGGTGCGGGGTTGAGCCAGACGGCATGGCGGAAGAGGCTTGCCAGGAACTTGAGCCGGTCGATGCTGGGACGGGTGCTGCGCTGGGTGTAGTCGATGGCGCCCCCGGCGTACATGAGCTCGTAGGGCGACATGCTCGCATCTCCCAGGAAGATGAGCCTCGTCTCGGGATCGCGCAGGGCGAGGTCGTCGAGGCGCTCGGGGCGATAGAAGCGCTGGGCATCCTGCCAGACGACGTCGTAGACCGAGTTGTGGAAGTAGAAGGTCCGCAGGTCCTTGAATTGCGAGCGGGCATAATTGAAGAGGGTCTGGACAAGCTCCACGTAAGGCTCCATGGACCAGCCGCCGTTGTCGATCATGAGGATGACCTTGAGGCGGTCCGTGAGCCTGCGGTCGAAGACGATCTCGATCTCGCCTGCGTTGCGCAGGGTCTCGCGGATCGTCTTGTCCACGTTGACGAGGTCCCTGGGTCCGGCGGGAACCAGCCGGCGAAGCCTCTTGAGGGCCTCGCCCATCTGGGCCTGGGTGAGGGGGCCGTCCTGGGAGTAGTCCCGCCAGCGCCGGTCCATGGCCACCTTGATGGCCGACTTGTTTCGCGAGACGCCCCCCACGCGCATCCCCTCGGGATGCGTGCCCGAGTGCCCCACGGGGGAGGTGCCCCGGGTGCCGATCCAGCGGCTCCCGCCGTGGTGGGCCTCTGTCTGTTCCCTCAACCTGTCGAGGAAGTACCGGATGAGCTCTTCGGGGGTCATCTTCTTGAGCTTTTTCTCATCGACGCCAAAGGCGGCGGCCACCCCCGCCGGGTCCTTCAGCCACTCCTGCAGCAGTGCCTTCGCGATATCGGTCAGTTCGTGGGTCTCGGGGTCCTTGAGCTCCACGCCCCGGAAGTGGTGGAGGAAAACCTGGTCGTAGAGATCGAAGTAGCGCTCGCTTTTGACCAGCAGCGACCGGGCGACGGTGTAGAAGTCGTCGAGCGACGTGACAAGCCCCAAAGAGAGCGCCCTCTGCAGGCGCAGAAAGGAGGTGGGCGTCACGGGGACGCCGCGGTCCCGCAGGGTGTAGAAGAATTGAATGAACATTTGCCGGTTTATCGTCCGTACGGGGGGCTTATTATCATCCTGTGCCTTCAAAACCGCGAAGTTAGGAAGAGCAGAAGCGCGGAAGAGCGGAAAAAACGGGGAAACGTTCCACTCCGATCTTCCTGTCCTCCTAACTTCCTATCCTCGCCATCGCCAATCGTTGCCCTTGCTTCGCGTTTTCCACCTTCCATCACCTCGAGACTTGCTCAGCGACGAAGACGGGCGATGGCCTTGGCGGCCAGGCCGAGATCGGCGCTCTTCTTGTAAAGGACGCCCAGGTAGGGCACTTCGCCGCGCGCAAGAACGGCCGGCTTGAAGTCCGGGTCGGACTTCAGGGCGCGGATCCAGTTGATGAGCTCCCGCGTGGCGGGTTTCTTCTCGACGCCCCCGATATCGCGGAGCCGGTAGAAGATCTGCAGGCAGGCCGTGGCCATCTCGTCACTGAGCTTTGGAAAGTGCACGCCCACGATCTTCCGCATCATCTCCGGCTCGGGAAAGGCGATGTGGTGGAAGTTGCAGCGCCCCAGGAAGGGGTCCGAGAGGTCCTTCTTGGCATTCGAGGTGATGACGACGACGGGGCGGTTTCTGGCCTTTATGGTCTTGTCGATCTCGATGATGTCGAAAGACATCTGGTCCAGCACGTCGAGCATGTCGTCCTGGAAGTCCGTGTCGGCCTTGTCGATCTCGTCGATGAGCAGCACCGTTTTGGCGTCGGCGACAAACGACTGGCCGATCTTGCCCATCCGGATGTAGGCCTCGATGTCGCTCACGTCGCGCTTCGAGTCGCCGAAGCGGCTGTCGTTGAGCCGCGTGAGGGTGTCGTACTGGTAGAGGGCCTCGACGAGCTTCATGCTCGACTTGACGTTCAGAGTGATCAGCGGCAGATCGAGGCTCTCGGCAATGGCGTAGGCAAGCATCGTCTTGCCCGTGCCCGGCTCGCCCTTCAGCAACAGGGGCATCTCGAGGGCGATGGAGATGTTCACGATCTTGGCCAGTTCCTCGTCGAGGACGTATTTCGCGGCGCCGCGGAAGGAGTTGGTTTTCTTTTCCTGTTCTTTCATCTTTCGCTCCGTTTCAGATTCTCGCGCAGTCTCAATGCAAACCCCCGGAAAGCGATCCCGGGGGTCAGTAAATCTACTTCAAAATCCGAAAAAGTTCCACAGCAAACTATGGGCTTCATTTGATCTCGGAGAGATCGAACCCTTCTTCTTCCATCGTTTTCCTGACCGATGAGATATCCTTGTGCCCCTCGATTGCCGCCTGGATCTCCTTCTCCCCCCGGAGATCCCCCAGGAGGATCGCCCCTGTGATGGCATTGTTCTCGATGACGAGCTTTCGGTAGACGCACTTCTCTTCATCCGACCGGACGACGCACTCGTCGTCGCCCTCGGCGTCGATGTCCCCCATGGAGACGAGGTCGATGCCCGCGACCTTCAGCCGGTGCGACTGCAGGGTCCCCCCGTAGAGGGTCTCCCTGCCCGCCATGTTGGCCCCGGCGGCGCGGCCCTGGGCCATGGCGGCAGGCCAGATCCCGTAGTAGACGCCCCGATGCTCGACCAGGTCCCCCGCAGCATAGATATCGTCGAGGCTCGTCCGGAGCCTGTCGTCGACCTGCACGGCCTTCCCGATCTCGAGACCGAGCTGCCGCGCCAGGGTAAGGTCGGGGGCAGCCCCCGCCGAGAGGAGAACCATGTCCGTCTCAATGGCTGTCCCGTCCGTTAGACGAACGGCGAGCCGCCCGTTCAGGCGGGCGATCTCGCGGGGCGTGACTCCGAGATAGAACGAAAAACCCATTTCCTCCAGGCGTCGCTGAAGGAAAACGGCGCCGGGGGGATCCATCTGTTTAGGCAGAAGCCGCTTGTTGCGCCCCACGACGGCCACCTGCAGACCGCGCTTGCGAAGCCCGTTGCCTGCCTCGATCCCGAGGATTCCCCCGCCGATGACAACGAGGGACTTTGCCGTCGCGGCCCTCTTCAGCATGGCGTCTGCATCGGCGACGGTGTGGAGGGTGAACGCCCCCTCTTCCTCCTTTCCCTTGACATCCGGGACGACGGCGTGGCTTCCCGTGGCAAGCAGAAGGCGATCGTAAGGATAGGTCCGGCCGGCGGCCGTTGAAACGGTCTTTTCGGCCGGTCGGACGGTCGTGATTGCCGTGGACAGATGGATCTGGATGGCATTTTTCTCATACCAGGCGTCGTCGTGGAGGGTGAATTTGCGGATTTCCTTTTCGCCGGCAAGATATTCGGGCAGCGCCGGTCGGTAATAGTAGTTGTGACTCTCTTTCGTGAACATGTGGATTTCAGAGTCCGGTTCGAGCTTCCGGATGACCTCCGCCGCGGCGTTTCCCGCCACTCCGTTTCCCACGACGACATAACGGCTCATGTCTCTTTTCCCTTTTGATGCAGGCACTTGCATATTTCTTATTACTGTACACTTCATGACAAAGACCGTCAAGCCGCAAACCGATGCAGATCGTCACGATCATTCGAAAGGCTTCGACGCCGAAGAAAAAACCCCGGGGGGTCTTGCACCCTCCGGGGTTCCAGTTTCAGTCAACTGCCTGTCTTGTTCGCTCAGAACGCGAAGTTCACGGCGTTCATGACCAGATAGTTGTCGTCGATGTTGAAGTTCTGGGCTGCGGTGCCCTTGAACCAGTCTCCGGTCCAGAAGTAGGCGAAACCCACCGTGTAGGACAGGTTGTTATAGAGCTTGTAGGTTGCGTAGATGTCGAATTCCTTGCCGTACTCGTCATCCCGACCCGCCGCGACTTCGTCGGCCTTCAGCCAGGCATACTGGACCACGATCTCGAGTTGGGGATTGACCTTCCAGCCGATGATGGGCTTGACCATGATCACGTTCGACTCCTGGTTGGTGACCGTTGCACCGGCCCCGGGACCCATGGCGCCCTCATGTTTTCCATACCAGTAGTTGCCGTAAATGAGCATCGGATCCCAGGTCGTCCCGCCGAGCAGTCCCGCTTCATTCTTGTCGGTCGTGGAAGGATCGTCGCCGGTGATCCAGGCAAACTCGAGGCCGCCGTAGAAGGCTGCCATTGTGTATTTGCCCATCAGGTACAGAGAGTAGCCCTTTCGGTCGACGTCGGTTGTGGCGCCGTTATAGTCCGTCTTGCCCCAGATGTAGTGGATCTCGCCCTCGAGATCGAAGGCGCCGATCTTCCACTGGACGTAGGGGGCGATTTCGTGGAATGTGGAAACCCACTCGACGGTGTTAAGTCCCGCCGTGCCGTAAGGGGCAACTCGGGTCACGCCTGCGCCGCCGGCGCCGAACTTGCCGCCGGTTGCGTCGCGATCGAGCTCGTAGCGGAGGCCTGCCTGGCCCAGCGCCCAGCGATAGATCCCGAAAATGTGATAGACGTCATGGTCCTTGTCGGTACCGCCGAGTTGGGCGCCGCCCTGGCCGCTGCCTTCGCCGGAGAAGTTGGTGTCGGCCCTCTTCTGGTACTCGAGACCGAAGGTCCAGGGGCCCATCATGTAGCGGTAGTGGATCCCGGCATCGGAATCGCTGTCATCGCAGAACGCGCAGGTGCCCCAAGCGCGGGACTGCTGGAAGCCCACATCGAACACGCCGTAGAGTGCGTTAAAGGTCACGTAAGCGCGCTCCCAGGAGATGTTGCGCTCCGTCGTGGCGGCTGAGCCACCAGTCCAGCCGGAGGAACCGGGGCTGGGAGCTGCGGCCGCATTCTGCTCGCCCCAAACCCTTTCCAGGGCGTCGAAGCGGGTCGTCAGCCTCAGACCTTCCTGCACCTGGATCTGGAACTGCATCCTCAGGCGGTTCGCGATGTTGGCTCGGGAATCACCGTCCTTGAGCAACCTCATGTTGTCAACATAGGAACCGTAAGCGTACAACTGGCCGCTCGCCTTGATGTTCGGCTGAGCGAAGGCCGTCATGGCGAAGCCCATGATCAGTCCGACAGCGAGGAAACCGATTAAAAGATTCTTCATTATTTACTCCTCCTTCTCCCCAAAAAATAAATAATGAGGTGCATCCCGGGGTCATGCCCCGCCGGATATTCCCCATATCTTTCGGCCCTGTGGCGGTCGGTCTCGTGATGGCTTTGCCCGCCTCCCCGCAGCAAAAAACCTGCTGCCATCACCCCCTGCCACGAGCATAGCTCCACTTATGTCAATAATTACATAAGGTCAAGGATAATTTTGGTGAAATTGTCATAATTGGTAATAAATGGTTGTAGTGTATCCTGATTTGCGCTATGAATTGGTGCTATCCATTCCCTTGCCTTTGATAGTCCGGGAGTTTCGATGTCAGACACCATGTTCAGCACAAAGGAGGTTGCGGCCTACCTCGGGATCAACGAAAAACAGGTCTACGCCCTGATCAAGGCGGGCCGGATCCCCGGGACCCGCGTTACGGGAAAGTGGGTCTTCCCGAAAAAGCTCATCGACGAGTGGATCGAGGAAAATGCGCGAAGCGGACTGAAGCAGGCACGGGAAAGGAGCCGAGCCGTGGAGGGGGCCCTTCTGGCGTCGGGGAGCAACGACCCGGTGCTGGACTTCCTTCTCACGGGGATGCGGCAATCGCACCCCGATTTCTACTTTTTCTGCGCCAACACGGGCAGCACGGACGGCCTCAAGGCGCTTGGAGCGGGGCACACCGATGTCGCCTGGACCCACCTGCTCGACCCGGAGACGGGCCGCTACAACACCCCCTTCATCCCAAAATATCTGCCTGGGGCGAAAACCGTCCTGGTTCACCTCTTCCGCCGGGAAATCGGCATTGTCGCGGCGTCGGGAAATCCAAAAGGAATCAAAGGCTTCGACGATCTTCCCGGAGGCGGCATTCATTTTGTCAACCGCCAGGCGGGCTCGGGAACAAGGCTGTTGCTGGACTGCGAACTGGCAAAGCGCCGCATCCCGTCCATGAGCATCAAGGGCTATGACCGGGAAGTTTACACCCACGTCGAGGTGGGCCTGTCCATCCTCTCGGGCGAGGCGGACGCGGGGATCGCCACGGTAGCCGTCTCGCGGCTCATGGGGCTTCACTTCATCCCTGTGACCCGCGAGGACTTCGACATGGCCGTGGGCCAGTCAACGTATTTCCACAAAGGCATCCAGGCCCTCATGGAGATCCTGCGATCCCCCGGATTCCGCGAGCGCTTCGAGAAGCTGGGGGGCTATGGCTTCGAAGATTCGGGGAAGATTTTATACTCAACGCTGTAGAACAAAAAGGAGGAATCATGAGACGTACACTGCAATCCATTCTCGTTGTCATGCTCGTCCTGGGCATGGCAACACTGGCCCAGGCCCAGGCAAAGGGCTTCGTCTTCATGGCAAGCACCATCGGTCCCGTCGACTCGGGGATCGTGGCGGCCCTGGAGGATCAATTCGAGAAGGAGACAGGCGTACGCGTCCGCCACGTCGGCGCCGGAACGGGGGCAACCCTGAAGATCGCCCAGAAGGGGAACATCGATCTGGTCATGGTCCACGCCAAATCGCTGGAGGAGAAATTCGTGGCAGAGGGCTATGGAACGGAGAGAATCGACCTCATGTACAACGACTTCATCCTCGTGGGCCCCTCTTCGGATCCTGCCAAAATCCGCGGCATGAAGACGGCCGCAGAGGCCCTGAAGGCCATCGCGGCGAAGCAGGCGACCTTCGTCACGCGGGGCGACAAGTCGGGCACGCACGTGGCAGAGATGGTGCTCTGGGAGGGAGCGGGAATCAAGCCATCCGGCCCGTGGTATGTCGTCTACGAAAAAGGCTCGGCAGGGAATGCCGCCACCCTCAAGTACGTCAACGAAAAGCAGGCCTACACCTTGATCGACCGCGCCACTTACCTCTCCCTGAAGAAGGAGATCAAGCTCGACATCCTTGTGGAAAAAGACAAGGCCCTGTTGAACTACATCACCCTCATCCCCGTCAACCCCAAGAAATTCCCCCGTGTAAACCAAAAGGACACGATGACCTTCGTGAAATGGCTCACCCACCCCAACAAGGGCCAGAAGATCATCAGCACCTTCGGGAAAGACACGTACGGAAGCCCCCTCTTCTTCCCCAACTCCAAGGAATGGAGAAAGAAAAAGGGCATCAAGGGTTGACACAACGTTTCAACGCACATTCATCGATTAGAAGGAGGATCTCATGCTGAAATTCAAAAGGAATCCGTTCCTTACCGGGATCGCGCTGGCTGCCGCCGCACTGGTCATCGCGGCCGGGATCACGACCGCAGAAGCTGCCAAGGCACAGAAGGCCGTCATCCTTGCCACGACGACGAGCACCCAGGACTCGGGGCTTCTTGACACACTCATTCCCATGTTCGAAAAAAAGACGGGCTACTTCGTGAAGACCATCGCCGTGGGCTCCGGGCAGGCCATGGCCATGGGCGCCAAGGGCGAGGCAGACGTGCTGCTCGTTCACTCGCCCGCGGCGGAGAAGAAGTTCATGGCTGACGGCAACGGCGTCGAGCGCAGGCTCGTCATGCACAACGACTTCATCATCGTGGGCCCGCCGAGTGACCCGGCCAAAATCAAGGGAATGAAGAAGGCCACGGAGGCCTTCAAGAAAATCGCCGCAGCGGGCAGCATCTTCATGTCCCGCGGCGACAAATCGGGGACCCACGCCAAGGAGATGGACATCTGGAAGACCGCCGGCGTCAAGTACGAGGGAGAGAAGTGGTACCAGCAGACGGGGCTCGGCATGGGGCAGACTCTGGCCGTCGCGGCCGAGAAGAAGACCTACACGCTGGCCGACCGGGGAACCTACCTGGCCCTGAAGAAGGGTCTGGGCCTCGACATCCTCGTCGAGGGCGACGGGATCCTCCTTAACATCTACCACGTCATCGAGGTGAACCCGAAGAAATGGACCAAGGCCAACTTCGCCGGCGGTAAGGCCTTCGCCGACTTCATGGTATCCAAGGACGTACAGGCCGTGATAAAGACCTTCGGCGTCGAAAAGTTCGGCTCTCCGCTCTTCTTCCCCGATGCCGGCAAGAAGGTGGAGGATCTGGGGCTGTAGACGTTGGGGGTCCTGGAAGCGTAAATGGACATCATTCTTGACGGAATCAGGCAGGCATTCATCCTGCTTGTCACCTTCGACCCCGAGGTTTTGGGGATCACCTGGTTTTCCCTGAAGGTCTCGGGCACGGCAACGTTTATCAGCCTGTTCTTCGGGATGTCCGTGGGGACCGTGGTGGCCCTCACGCAATTCCCGGGGCGCAAGTTCGTGGTGAGCCTCATCAACACGGGGATGGCCCTGCCCCCCGTGGTGGTGGGGCTCTTCGTCACGATCTTCCTGTGGCGAAACGGGCCGCTGGGCTTCCTGGAGATCCTCTACACACCCGCGGCCATGATCCTCGCCCAGGCGATCATCGCGACACCCATCGTGACGGGGATATCGCTCGCCTCGATGCAGCAGCTGCCCAAGAAGCTTCGGCTGCAGATCCTCGCCCTGGGTGCCACGCGCCTGCAGATGGTCCGCATCCTTATCCGCGAGGCGCGGCTCCCGCTGCTGGCGGCGGTCATGGCCGGTTTCGGCGGCGTCATCTCCGAGGTCGGCGCCTCCATCATGGTGGGCGGAAACATCAAGGGATACACCCGCGTACTCACGACGGCGACCGTCATGGAGACAAGCCGGGGAAACTTCGACGTCGCCATCGCACTGGGCATCATCCTGCTGCTCTTCGCCTACGCCATCAACCTCGTTCTCACCTACGTCCAGCAGAGGGAGAGGCCGCGATGACGACGATCCTGGCGGCAAGAAACCTGAAGGTGATTCGCGGGGGAAGCCTGCTGGTCGACGTTCCAGGAATGGATATCTGCGATGGAGAGACCCTCTCGCTCATCGGCCCCAACGGCGCGGGGAAGACAACGCTCCTGCAGGCCCTGTCCTACCTGATGAAACCCTCGGCGGGAGAGATCCTGTTCCGGGGGCAGGCGGTGGGGACAGCGCAGCCCAAATTGGAATACCGGCGCCGGCTCGCCATGGTCTTCCAGGAGCCGCTGCTCTTCGACACGACGGTCTTCGGCAACGTCGCATCGGGACTCAAGATCCGCGGCATCGGGGCCTCGGAGGCACAACGCATCGTGGAATCCCAGCTGGAGCGCTTCGGCATCGCCCACCTGCGAGACCGATCGGCCCGGACCCTCTCGGGCGGCGAGGCCCAGCGGACAAGTCTCGCAAGGGCCTTCGCCATCTCGCCGGAGATCCTCTTTCTCGACGAGCCCTTCGCGGCGCTGGACCCCCCGACGCGCGAATCGATCGTCACGGACCTGGAAAAAGTGCTGGCCGAGACGAAGACCACGACCATCATGGCCACCCATGACCGAAACGAGGCGCTGCGCCTGTCGGACCGCATCGCAGTGATGGAGGGGGGGCGGATCGCGCAGATCGACCGCCCCGCCGTTATCATGAACCAGCCCGTCGACGAGTTTGTGGCCTCTTTCGTGGGGACCGAGACGATCCTCGAAGGGGACGTTCGGGACACCAACGAAACGGCCCTGATCGTCGGGGTAAACGGCTCGGAAATCGAGGTTGTGGGAAAGGGCCGCGTGGGGGAAAGGGTCATTCTCTGCATCCGCCCTGAAAACGTGACGCTGACCATTCCCGACGGGACCGTGAAGACCAGCGCCAGAAACACATTCCGCGGGCGGATCGGCCGGATCGTCCCGATGGGCCTCTTCCACAAGGTGGAGATCGCATGCGGGTTCCCTCTCGTGGCCTACGTCACGACGCACGCCCTCGAGGACTTGTCGATGAAGGAGGGCAACGAGATCGCCGCCTCCGTGAAGGCCACGGCCATCCACGTCATTCGGAAGAGCGGCACCTGAAAACGCGTTATCCTTGGAGGTCAACAACCAACCCATGAAAATATACATCGGATTTGACGACACCGACAACATCGATGCCGACGTCGGAACGGGAAAACTGGCGCGCAGGTTCGAACGTCAGCTGCCTGCGGGGTGCAGTCTCCGTGGCGTCGTGCGACAGCAGCTGCTCGTCGACGACCGGATCCCCTACACCTCGCACAACAGCTCCGCCTGCCTCATCGTGGAGGTTCCCGACATCGCCCTTCTGGAGACACTTCGGGACAGGGCTGTTCATCATATCGAAAAAGAGTCCCTGACGGGAAGTGACCCGGGTCTGTGCATCGCCTGGGGCGAGAACGGCACCTTCGATCCGCTCGTGGAATTCGGCCGACAATGCACGGAGCGCGTGGTCTCGCAGTCAGAGGCGGTAAAAGCGACAAAGGGTTTCCATCTCTCCGGCCACGGCGGCACCAACGACGGGATCATCGGGGCGGCGGCCGCCGTGGGACTCACGGCGTCGGGCTGGAGCGGGCGATTTATCGAGTTTGCCCGCCTGAGGGATTTCCCGGACACCGTCACCGTCGGGGATCTGGAAGGGCGTGGCATTTTCGTCGTCTCCATGGACCGCGATGCCGTCTCCCCCCGTCCCGAAGACCGGGTGGACACGAAGGGATGGCTGCGGCCCCGCCTCCTGGGCCACAGGGCGGTCGTTCCCGTCCTACCTTCCGGCAATGGTTTGTGGTACACTCTCTGGGAAAAGCGAAGCAAGAAGTCCCACGGGAGGTGACAATCATGCCGGGAAAAATTTTCTACCGTGAACGCGGAAAGGTCGGCGAGGGGGAGAAAAAGCCCCGTTTCAAGATCGTGGCAGTCTCGGGTGTGGAGATCGATTTTTACTCCTACCATCTCCGGAAGAAGGAGCTGGAGCAGATCGCCAAGGCGGTCGGCGCAAAGCTCGTCCTGATGGAGAGGGGCGCAAAGGGCAGTGAAGACGAGGTTGAAGTAGGGGAACAGACAAAGGGCAGGAAGTCAAAACGCTAGGAGACTTTCACCCTTCAGCCACAGCATGTCAACCCTGACGAAACCATAAGGAGGAACCATGGCGCTGATCCGGGAGCGCGACGGGAAACGCTTGCACGTTAAGAGCAAGCTCATGGGGGAGAGTCTCGTCAGCCGATCCTTCGCAGAAGGCTACGACGTGGCCCCTCAGCAGAGGCTCTTTCCGGACGTGCACGTCCTGAAGATCGGCGGGCAGTCCATCTGCGACCTCGGAAAGAAGGCCCTGCCGGCAGTCGTAAAAGAAATCGCCGCAAACAAGAAGAAGCACAAGATGTTCCTGCTTGCAGGCGGCGGGACGCGCAGCCGTCACATCTACGCCATCGGCCTCGAACTGGGGATGCCCACGGGAATCATCTCCAAGTTCGGAAGCTCCATCTCCGAGCAGAACGCCCTGCTGGTGGCCACCCTGCTTTCTCCCTGGGGCGGCATCAAGATCGGCCACGACGAGATCATGAAACTGCCGACCTACTTTGCCCAGGGCTGCATCCCCGTCATGCACGGGATGCCCCCTTACGACTACTACGCCCTGCCGTCGCCGAAGTGGCGGATCCCGATCCATCGCACCGACGTGGGCACCCTGATCGTGGCGGATCTCATCGGGGCGAAAAGCTGCATCCTCGTCAAGGACGAGGACGGCCTCTACACGGACAACCCCAAGAAAAACAAAAAAGCGAAATTCATCGGGAAGATCAGCGCCGGGGAGTTGATCCAGCGAAACCTCGACGATCTCATCATCGAGCGTCCCTGCCTGGAGATCCTCCAGAACAGCGAGGTCCTCGACCGCATCCAGATTGTAAACGGTCTCAAGAAGGGAAACATCACAAAGGCCCTCTCCGGCAAACACGTCGGGACGATCATAACCAAATAAATCAGAGCCTTCGCAGCATCGTCGCCGCCATCGCGGAGAGGGAATTTCGGGAAGGCTCAGGGGCAAGTGCCATCCATGTCATCCGGCAGGTCAGAAGTGCGTTATTTCCATCGTGAGGCAGGAAGGTCTGCCAAAAGGCATAACACCAGCAGAAAAGAGGTATTGAACATGAAAAAAGGATTGCTTGTTCTCGCGATTGTTCTCGCCGTTACTCTTGTCCTTTCGGGCATGCTTTTCGCCCAGGCAAAAAAAGGCCCCGCAGCCGACGGCAAGTCCGTCTGGGAATTCATCCAGAACGGCAAGTACCAGAACTGGAAGATGTGGCCCGGTACCGAGCCCCAGTACAAGGGCCCCGAGCCCCACGGGGCGTTCCTGACGAGCTATGTGAACCAGATCGCCTTCGACTCCATCAAGGCCAAGAAGGGCAAGTTCGCCGACGGGGCCATGATCGTCCAGGACAACTTCGACAAGAACAAGAAGCTCAAGCACATCGACGTGATGTACAAGGTGAAGGGCTACAACCCCAAGGGCGGCGACTGGTTTTGGGCGCAGTACAAGGCCAGCGGCAAGGTGGACCAGGAAGGCAAGATCGACGAGTGCATCAAGTGCCACGAGGCCCAGAAATCGAACGACTACGTCTACACGAGCAAGATGAAGTAATTTCAAGACGATCCGTGCGGACAACTCATAATGCGGCCGGCCCCGATCGGGAAAAGGCTTTCCATCGGGCGCCGGCCGCATTATATTGTCCCCATGGCAACAGCCCACCCCAGAATCGAGAGGGAGCGCGAAACCCTGGAGGCCATGATCCGGATCTTCTGCCGGGACCGCCACGGCACAAAGGGAAAATTGTGCGCCGTTTGTTCAGGACTTCTCGCCTACGCCGCAAAGCGTCTCGACAAATGCCCCTTCGGGGTGAGGAAGCCGACCTGCGCCAACTGCACCGTCCATTGCTACAGGCCCGACATGCGGGAGCAAATCCTTGCCGTCATGCGCCATGCCGGCCCCCGGATGATCTGGAGACACCCGGTCCTTGCAGCGTTTCACCTCCTCGATGGCCGACGGAAGGCACCGGCCCTTTCCGGCCCCGAAAGCCGCGCCGCAAATAAACCTTGACAATGACTGGGAAAAGCATTAGGTTATGCGTGCTTTGAACCGGTTTTGACACATATTGTCCCCAGAGCCTGTGAAAGGTCGTGGGGATTTTTTTTGGCCCGATTGATGCAGATTGTGCCGGTTCGCACAGGAGGAACATGGGAAAAAGGAATCACAACCAGTTTATCAAGAGACAAAAAGAATTGGAGCGCCAGAGAAAAGCCACCGAGAAGATGGCCCGGCGCCAGAGCAAGAACGCCCGGAACGAGACTGTAGAAGGCAGCGTGGGCGCAGAATCCGCACCGGCGGAAGCCGAAGCGTAAACGATACGAATCGATCGCCCGCACGGAGGCGGGCAGGCCGGGGATCTCCCCGGTACATATGCGAGAAAAGAGGTTTATCCGTTAATGAGTTTCAAGTTGTTCAAGTTTCACCCTACTATCGAAGCGGCCGTTCAGGCCCTCGGCTACGAGGAGCCCACGCCGATCCAGTCCCAGTGTATTCCGCTCATCCTGCAGGGCCACGACGTCATGGGAATGGCCCAGACCGGGACGGGAAAAACGGCCGCCTTCGGCCTCCCGATCCTGCAGAAGCTGATGGAAGGGCCGCGCAAGCGTGTCCGTGCACTCATCGTCGCCCCCACCCGGGAGCTCGCGGAGCAGATCCACGAAGCCATCGACCAGCTGGGACGAAAAACAAAGCTGAAGAGCGTCACCGTTTACGGTGGCGTGAAGCAGAACCCCCAGGTCAGGAAACTGCAGGAGGGCGCCGAGATCGTCGTGGCCTGCCCCGGTCGCCTGCTTGACCTCATGGACCAGGGAGTCATTGATCTGTCCCACATGGAAGTGCTGGTCCTGGACGAGGCGGACCGCATGTTCGACATGGGCTTTATGCCCGATGTCCGGAAAATCCTGAAAAGAATTCCCGCCAAGCGACAGACCCTTCTGTTCTCGGCCACGATTCCCGACGAAATCAGGCACCTGGCAAGGGAAGTCCTTCACAACCCCGTCACCGTGCAGGTCGGCCTGGCCGCCCCGGTGTCAACGGTCTCCCATGCCCTGTATCCCGTGGAACAGCATCTCAAGACGGCCCTGCTGTCGAAGATCCTGGACCGCACGGACACGGATTCGGTCCTGGTCTTCACCCGGACGAAAGACCGCGCAACGCGCGTGGCGAAGCACCTGAAAAAGGCGGGGTTCCCGGTCACATCGCTCCAGGGCGACCTGTCCCAGAGCCAGCGGCAGGAGTCGCTCAGCGGCTTCCGGAACGGCAAGTACCGGATCCTCGTGGCGACCGACATCGCCGCCCGCGGCCTGGACATTTCCCGGATTTCGCACGTGATCAATTACGACATGCCTGACACCGTCGACGCGTACACCCATCGTATCGGCCGCACGGGCCGCGCTGAGAGAACCGGCGATGCCTTTACCTTTGTCACCCGCGAGGACAGGGCCTTCGTGTGGGCCATCGAGAATGTCCTCGGCGAGCAGATCGAGAGACGGACGCTGGAAGACTTCGACTATGCCGCGCCGTTGAGGGAAAGCAGCGGAAGAGGGGGGCGCCAGGGGTTCGGAGGCCGGGACCGTTCCGCACAAGCGAATACGCAGCCGATGCGACGTGAGCTTTCGTCCTTTGCCTCGGCCCAGGCGAGCACCGGTTCGACGGGGGGAGCGAGGAAAGTCACCCTGTTCTCGACGCCCCGGTCCCGATCGCGCAGGGCGCGAAGCGTCCGCTGACCCCGACAAGGGCAAAACATGGGGGGCATGATTAGCATTGCAGTCCGGCCCCTTATGTGATAACCACTCGTTAAGATTTTTGGAAAGCCGGAAGAGTATCAGGGGATCATCACAGGCAACATCAATTTTTCAGGAGAGGTCGATGAAGATTTACGTCGGGAACATGTCTTACAGTGTCACGGAAGAGGATTTGAAGCAGGCCTTCGAAGCGTTCGGTCAGGTGGCATCCGTGTCCATCATCAAGGACAAGATGAGCGGCCAGTCGAAAGGATTCGGTTTTGTCGAGATGGGCTCGGCGGAACAGGGCCAGGCTGCCATCAGCGGGATGAATGGCAAGGAACTGAAGGGACGGAAGCTCAATGTCAACGAGGCGCGCCCCCGCCAGGATGACGGACGCGGTGGCGGCGGTGGCATGAGGCGCCCCGGTGGCGGCGGCGGCAGACCCCGCTACTAGACTCCGGCTTTTCTCACTCCAAACAATTTAAAAAGAAAGGGTCTCCCGTTTCCGGGAGACCCTCGAAGATTAGATGGGCTCCCGCCCCGCCAAGCGATCCCTTCCCGGACGGCCGCCGACATGGTTGTGCATGAACCGGCCGAAAGCCCCCTTGACAAAGGTCGGATCAGGGTCTTAATTAGCGGAAAACCTTCGGGAGTTTTGTCTTGATCATCAACCGATCGGGCGGCAAGCCCGATATCGATTATCCATGCCCCTGGGGCTACAAGGTCATCGGCTCGGACGTGGAACGTCTCCGAAGAGCCATTGCCGAGGTGATCCAGGAGCGCCCCCACACCATCACCCCGTCCAACACGAGCCTTACAGGCAAATACCACTGCCTCGACGTGGAAATCGTCGTCACGAGCGAAGAGTGCCGCATCGAGATCTACGAGTGCCTTCGCAGGCACCCGGCTGTCAAGGTCGTCCTGTGAAAAGACAGACGGTAAGAACGTGAGAAGGTGAGAAGGTCGGCGCAGCCTTTCCAATTTCCGCGTCCGAGAGTTCTCAACCACGCATCTTCTTACCCTCTCACCCTCTCACCCTCTCACCCTCTGTTTTCTGCCCTGGGCGTATCAGGGCAGAAAATGGGTTCCCCCGTGGGGCACGACGGGTGCTTGCTCTTCGGTCAGGCCAACCATCCCGGCCGCCTTCCGGTAATCCTTTGGCGGCAGATCCATGGGTTCGTCGGTAAGATCGAAGACACCCCACTGCTGGGGGATCAAGACCTTTGCCCGCAGTTCCCGAAAGGCCTGCACGGCCTCGCCGGGATCCATGTGGTAGACGGACATGAACCAGCGGGGCTGGTAAGAGCCTATCGGAAGAAGGGCGGCATCCATGGGGCCGAACTTTCGGCCGTACTCTGCAAACCCCGGGAAGTAACCCGAGTCCCCGGCGAAGTAGACCTTGCGATTTGCCGACTCGATCAACCAGGAGCCCCAGAGCGAACGGTTCGTGTTGAAGGGGGTGCGCTTCGTCCAGTGCTGGACGGGCAGAAGCCGGTAGGTCACCCCGTGAAGCGTGTATTTCTGAAACCAGTCCAGCTCGATGACTCTTGCCCCGGGAAGAACGTCCTCGAACCAATCCCTGTAGCCCAGCGGGGTGAGGTAAAGAGGTCCCGTCCCGAGCTTGCGGATGCTGTCCTTGTCGAGATGATCATAGTGGTTGTGGGAGATGAGGACCACCTGCATGGGGGCCAGCTCCTCGGGCGGCAGGGGGAACGGGGCATAACGGTCGATGAACCAGACGATGTCCCCGAAGACGGGGTCCGTGATGATGTTCTGGCCGTTGACCCGAATCCATAGGGTTGCATGCCCGAGATAGGTAACGGAGTCCCCCCCCTGAACGATGGCCTTCACATCGGGCCTTGTCACCGACACGTAGGGCTTATTCTTTTTTTCTTTCCGGTAGGGATTGGAGCTGACCTTCCATTCGAGAAGCCGCATGGTGCTGCCGGCCCGCTCCTCGGAGATCCAGGGATTGCGGTAGCCCGGGTTTGAGTGGTGTGCCCTCTCCCTGGCCAGCGTCTCGATGTCCTTCGCCTGCCCCCAGGCCGGAGCGGTGCCGGAACAAAAGGCCGCCAGGAAAACAACAGAAACGATTAGAGCCGATAGCGTTTGCATCCCTTTCCTTCCCTTCAACACCCGGCAGCCTGTTCATGAGAAGTGCCGCCGTTTTTTAAGATATAATCATGAGGCCAGGACAATCAACATAAATCTTGCCCCCCCGGACGGCACGATCCCCTATCTTTTTGACGGGTTATCCGGTAAAAGGGTTTCATGCGGCAAACCCTGGTTACAGTCATCGCGCTCATCTTCCTCTCCGGCGCAGCGCCCGTGCCCGTCGCAGCCGGCGCCGATCCGGGTCTCGATGTGAAGATCGGCCAGATGATCATGGTGGGATTTCGCGGGCTTTCCGTGACCGGCGAGCAGCCCATCGCCCGGGATATCCGGCAGCGGCGTATCGGCGGCGTGATCCTCTTCGACTACGACGTCCCCTCGCGCACTTACGGGCGCAACATCGAATCGCCCGGGCAGCTCAGGGCCCTCACATCGTCTCTGAAGAAGCTGGCGGGCATCCCCCTTTTCATCGCCGTCGACCAGGAGGGAGGCAAAATCAGCCGCCTCAAGGAAAAGAACGGCTTTCCCCCGACCCTTTCCCAGAAACGGCTCGGTGCGCTTGACGACGTGAAGAAAACGACGAAGCAGGCTGACCTCACGGCGAGGACCCTGGCGGGGCTTGGCATCAACCTCAACTTCGTCCCCGTCGTGGACCTCGATCTGAACCCCGAAAACCCCGTTATCGGCAAGCTCGAGAGGAGCTTTTCCCGCAGCCCCGCCACGGTGACGCGCCATGCCCTGGCTGTCATCGACGCGCACAGGCGCAACGGGGTCCTGACAGCCCCGAAACACTTCCCGGGGCACGGGAGCGCCGCGGGGGATACCCATGAGGGGTTCGTCGACGTGACGGACCGGTGGACGGCCGTGGAACTCGAGCCTTTCCGCAGCCTGGTCCGGCAGGACAAGGCCGACATGGTCATGACGGCCCACATCTTCAACGGGAAGCTCGATCCCGTCTGGCCGGCAACCCTCTCCCGCAATACACTGACCGATCTGTTGCGGAAGGAAATGGGGTTTACGGGCGTGGTGATCTCCGATGACATGCAGATGAGAGCCATTGCCGCCCGGTACGGGCTCGAGACGGCCATTCGACAGGCGATCCTCGCCGGCGCCGACATCCTGCTGTTTGCCAACAATTCCGTCTACGAAGAGGACATCGCCGCCCGGGTCGCATCGACGATCCGCACCCTCGTCGAGAAAGGCGAGATCCCCCGCGAGCGGATCGATGCTTCCTACGGGCGGATCATGAAACTCAAGGAACAGCTGAAGAAATAACGAACTGCAGCGCAAACCCACTCCCCCCTTGTGGAAAAAATATCGGCTTTTTTCCTTGATCCGCAAAAGCCTGTCCATTAAATTGAGTCATGCGGCCCGGCCCTTGCAAAAGGACGTCGATGATAAGCTCTCGCAGGCAATTCAACTCAGGGCGGTGCCAAATCATGAAAAGAATCCCCGTTGTCTTCGCTGCAATCCTGTGCTTCTTCGCATCCTCGTTCTTCAGCCCCGCAGCCGCAGAAACGGTCGACCTCACCATCCTTCACATCAATGACTTCCACGGCAACCTTCTCCCCAAGCCCGGCAAGGAAGGCAAGCCGGCAACGGGGGGCATGGCCTACATCGCAAAGATGGTCAGTGAGGAGCGGGAGAAAAACCCGGAGGGCACACTCCTTCTTTCCGCGGGGGATATGTTCCAGGGAACGCCCATCTCGAATCTGTTCCGGGGAAAACCCGTCATCGAGACCATGAACCGGATGGGCTTCGACGCCATGACCATCGGGAACCACGAGTTCGACTGGGGGATGGAGGCCTTCAGCGACCTGAGAGACGGGGCGGCCTTTCCTTTCCTGTCGGCCAATATCGTCGACGAAAAAGGGGCGCTCCTGCCGGGGGTAAAACCCTGCGTCATCGTCCGGAGAAAGGGCCTGAAGCTGGCCGTCATCGGCATCACGACGCCCGAGACGCGCTACGCCACGAAACCGGAGAATCTCAAAGGTTACAGGGTGATCCCTGTCGAGAAGGTACTCCCGGCGCTCATTGAAAAAGTGAAAAAGGAAGGGGCCGGCCTTATCATCGTCCTGTCCCACATGGGTCTCGATGAAGACAGGGAGATGGCCTCGCGTGTCGGGGGGATCGACCTGATCGTGGGGGGGCACAGCCACACGGAGGTGAAGACCCCGGTCGTCGTCGGCTCCACGATCATCGTCCAGGCCGGCTACTACGGCCAGAAGCTGGGGGTGATGAAGATCACCGCAGATACGGAGACGAAGAAGATCGCCCGGTACAGCGAGCGCAGGATTCTGCAGAAGGTCAAGGCAGGGCCCAATGATGCCTATGACACAGCCGTGGCCGGGATCATCAAAAAGTACGACGACCAGATCCGCGGGGAATTCGGCCGCGTCGTGGGCGAGACCCGTGTCGACCTCGCAAAGCGGCCCTTCGAGTCCAATCTCGGAAACCTCGTCTGCGACGCGATGCGCGAGGCGGCGGGAGCGGATGCGGCCATCCAGAACAACGGGGGGATCCGGACAACCATCCCGAAAGGGAAGATCACCCTGGAGCAGGCCTACATGCTGCTGCCCTTCGACAACAACCTCATGACCATGGAACTCACGGGGGCGCAGATCATCGGCCTGCTGGAGCAGAACGCAAAGACGGAAGGCATGCTGCAGGTCTCAGGACTGAAGGTGGTTTACGACATGACGGCGGCGGAAGGTTCCCGCGTGAAGGACCTGGCCATCGGCGGCAAACCGGCGGAACGGTTGCGCACCTACCGGGTAACGACCAACGATTTCCTCGCCGCGGGCGGTGACCGGTTCGACATCTTCCGGGCAGGGAAGAACGCGGTGATCGGCGACAACGTGAGGGACGCCTTTCTGGATTACCTCAAGAAACACTCCCCCGTGTACCCCCGTACGGAGGGAAGGATTGTGGTGACGCGATGACCGACGACAAGATGACTGTATCCGTGAACGGCAGCGAGGTTACGCTCCATCGGGGCATGAAGGTGAAGCACGCCCTCATCGCATGCGATCAGTCCCTCTACGACGCCGCCGAGGCGGGCGATCTGGCTGTGCGCGACGCCAACGGCTTCAACGTCGGCCTCGACGGGGCACTGCGCGACGGGGCGAAGCTGTACACCGGCAAGCCTGACGAGTGATGGCGGGCTGGTGACCGGGGGCGCATCCCGGGGGCTTCCCTGCGTTTATCGACGGGCTCCGAGTTTGTGAAGAGCGGACAAGAAAAATCTTCCATCCACGCCGATCTTCCGCTCTTCCTCACTTCCTATCTTCCTGTGCGCTAAGTGAAGCGCAATGACTTTATCTGGAACGGATGCGGATCGATGGCCAGCCGTTTCGACGTCGTGATCATTGGGGCGGGGCCGGCGGGGATCGCCTGTGCAGGGGTACTCGCCGGGTCAAGCCTCAGCGTCCTGCTTGTCGAAAAAAACACCGTCATCGGCCCCAAGATCTGTGCCGGCGGTCTTACCCGTGTGGCCGTCGATTTCGGAATCCCCGAGGAGCAGGCGCGCACGTTCCCCTCCCAGACGGTGCATCTCGACGAGCAGCCGCCCCTCAAGATCGTCCTGAATCATCCCCTGAAGACGGTAAGCCGCACCGCACTGGCCCGTCACCACCTGCAGGAGATCGAGAAGGCCGCGAACGTCGAGGTCGCCACCGGGACGAAGGTGGCCGGCCTGACTGAAAATTCGATCGCGACGGACAGGGGCGATTTCTCCTTTCGCGTTCTCGTCGCCGCCGATGGTTCACAGTCCGTTGTCCGGAGACACGTCGGCCTGCCGTCGAAGTTCGGCATCGGACTTTACTACGAAGCTCCCCAGAGCTCCGACGAAGTCCTGTTCCAGTTCAGGCCCGGGATCATCCGCTCGGGTTACCTCTGGGTCTTCCCCCACCGCGATTGCACAAACGTGGGAATCGGGTTCAACCCCGACACCTTGACGGCGGGACTGGCGAAAGTCATTCTCCAGCAGTACATGAAGGAGAAAGGGTTCGCGACAAACGGCGCCCGCCTGAAAGGGGGAACGATCAGCCATCTCTACCGGGGGCACCGTTTCGGGAACATTTTTCTTGCGGGCGACGCGGCGGGACTGGCCTCGAAGGCCTCCGGCGAGGGTATCCCCTTTGCGCTCGTGAGCGGTCGCGAAATCGGCCGGCTCATCCTCGATCCCGCTTATCCCATGCCTGAATTCCGCCGGATGCTCGTGCTGAAGCGCCGGCAGGAGGGATACTGGCGGTTTTTCGAGAGCATGCCCCGGCTGCAGAAGGTGCTGCTGACCAGTTATTTCACCTTGATGAAGAGGCCGTGGATGCAGGCCTACATGGGCTATTGACGACCCTTTCCTTAGCCTTCCTCTCCCCTCCGAGGGAGAGGATAAGAGGTGAGGGGGACAAATCCCCTTTCCGCCTCCACCCTCACCCTGGCCCTCTCCCCTCAAGGGAGAGGGAAATCAAGGTAATGGTCTCTAGCGGCCTGACGGCCGCGGGTATCGGGTATCGGGCATCGGGTCTCGGGAACAAATTCCCACGAAACGGCTTCGCATGGAATATGTCGTCATCGCAGTCGCATCGTTTCTGATTTCGGGGCTCACCCTCTTCTCGGGATTCGGCCTCGGGACGCTCCTGCTGCCGTTCTTTGCGCTGTTCTTCGCGCTCGACGCAGCGGTTGCCCTCACGGCCATCGTACATCTGCTGAACAACCTGTTCAAACTCTTCCTCCTGGGGCGTCAGGCCGATCGTGCGGTTGTTCTCCGGTTCGGGATTCCGGCCATCCTTGCGAGCTTCTTCGGAGCCGAGGGCCTTCTGGTGCTCTCCCAAATGAGCCCCCTGTTCCAGTATGCCCTCGGGGGAAAGACCTATTTTGTCATGCCGATCAAGTTGGTCATCGCCGTGCTCATGATCGTATTCGCCCTCCTCGAGATCGTCCCGCGGCTTGCCCGGCTGTCCTTCGACCGGCGTTACCTGGTTCTCGGCGGCGTCCTGAGCGGGTTTTTCGGAGGGCTTTCGGGCCACCAGGGCGCCCTTCGCAGCGCTTTTCTTCTCCGTGCGGGTTTGTCCACGGAAGGGTACGTCGCAACAGGAGTCGTTATTGCCTGCCTCGTGGACTTCGCGCGGGTGCCCGTCTACGCCACGCACTTCTCGACCGCAACCCTGCACGCATCGGGCCTTCTCGTCATCATAGCCATCCTGGGGGCTTTCCTGGGGGCCTTCATAGGGAACCGACTCGTGAAAAAAGTAACCATGCGTCTCGTTCAGATGATCGTGGCCGTATTGCTTCTTGCGATCGCAATCGGACTGGGGGCCGGACTGATATGAACCGTGGAACGACGGAAAGCAACGTCCGATACAACCCAGGCAACCTCGGCGATCTGCTCAAGCACGGCTGGCTCGTGGAGATCGTCCGCTTCCTCCACCGGCTCAAAACCGGGGAGCCCCTCCGCTATGCCGACACCTTCTGCGGCTTTGCGGACTATGGCGTTCACGATGAGACGGCGCAGCGGATCCGCGACCGGTTCCATGTCCTGGAATTCCGGCGGCTGCAGGAGCCATTTCTCGACCGGGGCCGGTATGCCGGGAGCGTCACCCTCGCCGGGCTTGCCGCAGAAGGCAACCTCAGGGCCTCCCTCTTCGATGCAAACCCGCAAGCCCTGGCCAGCTATCCGGCCGGGACGGCGGAGATCCTGGAAATTCGATCCGGCTATGATATACTGGATTCAAAAGACCCCTACGACCTGATTTTCCTCGACCCCTACGACGATGTCTGGGCGGACTGCAAGACGGTGCTGACCCGGTGCGCGGCTCGACTCGATCGTGCGTCAATCCTGATCTTCTTCCCTCTCGAGGCAGAGTCGCAGTGGGATCTCCTGGCGGCGGCAATCGACCGGCTCGGCATCAATTGCCAGAGGGGATTTGTGAAAAACCCGGGCAACCCTCTCGACGGAACCTGGCACTTCGCCGCGATTTTCATGCCGGGAACTTTACTGGGCCTCGGCGCGGTCCTTGGTCTCTTCGGCGAGCTGAATGTCGTCACGGCCCGGGTCAATGCCCTGGCAGCCAATCCCTGACCCGGGCACAGTCCCTGCAAAGGGAATCTCCAGACCCCTCGATCCGGGAGGAATCCATGAAGGAATACGAGGTCATCATCGTCGGCGGCGGTCCCGCCGGGATCTTTGCGGCGCTGACGCTGGCCGAGGGCGGAGCCCGTGACATTCTGCTGCTCGAACAGGGAAAAGGCATCGGGGGGCGAAGCCGCCAGTGCGCCGGGGACATGCTCTGCGGCTGGGGCGGCGCCGGGGCCTACAGCGACGGCAAGCTGACCCTCTCCACCGAGGTGGGCGGACACCTGGGGGATTTCCTCGACGACAAGCCCCTCTTCGATCTGTTGACCGAGGCCGACCGGATCTACGTCAATCACGGCGCCCCCGACAGGCTCTTCGGCGATCTCTCACCCGAGGTGGAGGAGCTGGGCGAGAAGGCGCGCCTCGCGGGCCTGGAATTCATCCCTTCGCGGATCCGCCACATCGGCACGGAGAACTGCCTCGACGTGCTGGGCCGGATGTACGAATCGCTCGCCGGGAAGATCGAGATCTGCACGGACTGCAGGGTCCAGTCGCTGCTGGCCCAGGAAGAGAAAGTGCTGGGGGTGAAGCTCGCCGACGGCGAGACCCGGTACGGACGTCACGTGATCGTCGCTCCGGGCCGCTCGGGGGCCTCCTGGATGAAGGGCGAGGCAAAGAACCTCGGGCTCCGGACAAAGTCGAGCGCCGTGGACATCGGTGTCCGTGTCGAGCTGCCCGCGACGGTCCTCAAGCCGCTCACCGACGTGAGCTACGAGTCCAAGCTCGTCTACTACTCGAAGACGTTCGACGACCGGGTCCGGACCTTCTGCATGAACCCCTACGGCGAGGTGGTGACCGAAAGCAACGACGGGCTCGTCACCGTGAACGGCCACAGCTATGCCTCGAAGAAATCCGACAACACCAACTTTGCCATCCTGGTGAGCAGCTCCTTCACGGAGCCTTTCGACGACCCCATCGCCTACGGCCGCTACATCGCACAGCTCGCGAATCTCCTGGGCCAGGGGGTCATCGTCCAGCGGCTGGGCGATCTTCTGCAGGGGCGCCGCTCCACGAAAGAGCGCGTCGCCAAGTGCCTCACGCGGCCCACGCTCACCGATGCCACGCCGGGCGATCTGAGCTTCGTATTCCCCTACCGTCACCTCAAGAACATCATCGAGATGCTCCAGGCCATGGACACCCTGGCGCCGGGCGTCAACTCCCGCCACACGCTGCTCTACGGCGTGGAGGTCAAATTCTATTCGAACCGCATCGAGGTGTCCAACGAGCTCGAGACGAAGATCGCAAACCTCTTCGCCATCGGCGACGGCGCAGGGATCACCCGCGGCCTTCTCCAGGCCTCGGCAAGCGGGATCATGGCGGCAAGGGCGATTGCCGAGCGCCTCGGTCACAGCCAATAGCGCCCGGCAGAAGCATAACGTTCGGAGGAAATGAATCGGGAGAGGGTGTGCCGATGAGATGACTGGGAGCGCTGCTCGCCGTTGCGGGCCTCGCGAGTCTATGGATGGTTTTCCTGGCCCTTCAGGCGGGCGATATGAGCGGAGCCCTGCTCTTTTTCGGCTTCGCGATGCTGCTTGGCCTTATCGCGTTCGCGTTGATCAGGCGATGGGACACGGGATGCGCAGCCGATGCCGAAGCGACAAATGCCCCGCCGCCGGCCCCGGTCACATTCGTCCCGCACCGCTTCATGATGGCCGCACTGATCCTGACCGCCCTGGCCGTCCTGGCGGCCATCGTGGTCCCCCTCGTTTTGCGCTAGGCTGCCCCGTCCGGACGCGGCTACGGGCGCCCGTTCAGGAGCATGTCGAGCCTCAGGTCGCTGTCGATCCCGTCGAAGAGGTCCCTGATCTCCCGGTTGCCGCTGAAGTTGATCTTTTTCTCTTTCTTTTCAGGCATTCCTTCGGTATGCTTCTCGTCGATCGCTACAACCGTCATGGGGTTCCTTTCTGCCGCCCGTGTGGCGGCCGGCCCCTGACAGACCCGGCAGTATTCTGCAACGAAAGGCCGTTTTTGTGAAGCTCCCCGCCCACAGGGCGGGCTTCCCGGTAAGGGCAGAACCGGACATGATTGCGCGCCCTGACCCCGCCCGCATGGCGGGGCTTGCGGGACGCGCCCCCGGTCATGGACTATCAGTATCATCCGAGGAGGGTGGAAGATGAAAAAAGTCGGTTTCGCGCTTGGGTTGGTTGTTGCAGTATCCCTGATGTTCTCGGTGGCTCACGCGGCAAGCCCGGATGTCATCGTCGGGAAGTGGCTCAATGGCAAGCAGACGGCCCACGTGGAGATTTACAAGGCCGAAGGGAAGTACTACGGAAAGATCGTATGGCTGAAGGAGCCGGTCTACCCCGCAGACGACAAGAAAGGCATGGCGGGAAAGACGAAGGTGGACCGCGAAAACCCCGATTCGACGAAGCGCAATCAGCCCATCCTTGGCCGGGTCATCCTCCGGGATTTCACCTTCGTGAAGGACGGGCTCTGGGAAAACGGGATGATCTACGACCCGGAAAACGGCAAGGACTACAAGTGCAAGATGACCCTGGAGTCGCCCGACATCCTCAACGTCCGCGGCTTCATCGGCATCTCCCTCATCGGCCGGACGGACACGTGGACGAGGGTTAAATAATCAGGGTACAGGGTTCAGGGGACAGGGTCCCGGGAACGACATAAAAGCAAAAAAATCCCCCTCTTTTCCTCCTTTTACAAAGGGGGAGGAAAGGGGGATTTCTCTTTCCGATACCCGATTCCCGAAGCCTGAATCCCGAATCCTCGCGTGGCAGGCGCGACGGTTTTCTTCCGGCCGTAATCAGCGCACCCGAATGAGCGGCAGATGCCCCCCTGGAAATCCGTCGGCCTGTATACGGGGAAAGAAACCCGCAAAGATCAAACTTGACAGAATAATCAACATTGCTATCCTTGCGCCTGAAAGAGTCTCATCTTTACGAGAGCTATACTCTCCCTACGATGCATCCTTTTCAGTGGCACAGGTTCCACGAGCAGGCCTGTTCAGAAGTAAACGACAAATGAATAACCGATCCTGACAAAAGGCGGACGGTTCTTGAGTTGCCCTCGATCGTCGGGAGATCCTGCAGGAACCCATGACCACGGGGAAGGAGGCGTTACCGCCACAGTCGTCATCCATGCAGCGCAAAGGAGGAGTGCATGAAATACCCGGAACTGAGCTTTGAGCCGTTTTTCACGTGGGCAAACCGGCCGAGGATCCTCTACAAAGCCGGCGTGCGGGAAGAGTTGGGTTTTGAAATGCAAAAACTGGGGGGCGCGAAGGTGGTCCTCTACACCGACAAGGGGCTTGTTCAGGCCGGTGTCGCCCAGATGGTCATCGAGGCCATCCAGTCTTCCAGCCTGGAGCTGGTCGGTGTCTACGACAAGATCGTGCAGGACGCCCGCCTCGAATTGATCAACGAGGGGGCGGCCTTCTACCGGAAATGCGGCGCCGACTGCATGGTGGTCGTGGGAGGGGGCAGCGTGATGGACACGGCAAAGGCCATCAATATCATGATCGGCGGGGGCCATGAAGACTTTTCGCCCCTGGCGGAGCAGGTCGGATTATTCGAGGGCGCCCGGCCCCTGCCGCCGCACATCGCGTTTCCCACCACGGCCGGGACAGGCGCTGAAGTCACCTACGCCATGGTGGTTTTGAATGAAATCGCCAAGGCGAAGGTGGCCGTGGGCCACCCCTTTTGCACCCCGGACATCGCCATGCTGGACCCGGAGCTCACGGTGAAGCTTCCCCCGAAGATTACTGCCTTCACGGCCATGGATGCCATGACACATGCCATCGAGGCCATCACCACCATCAGTGCGAATCCCATCTCGGACGGATTGGGGCTGCACGCGGTCCGGATCATCACGAACTATCTCCCCAAGGTCATGAAAAACCCAGGGGATGTCGATGCGAGGGGTTACCTGCTGATCGCGAGCACCATGGCGGGCATGTCCTTCATCAACGCCTTCACCGGCGGGGTCCATGCCACGGCCCATGCCCTGGGCGCACTTTACGGGATCCCCCACGGTCTGGCCAACAGCATCATGCTGCCCCACGTGATGACCTTCAACCTGGAAGAGAAGCCGGAGCGCTTCGTCCTGATCGCCGACGCCATGGGGGTAAATGTCGACGCCATGACTCCACACCAGGCAGCCCGGGCAGCCGTTCAGGCGGTCAAAGATCTGCAGAAGTCTGTCGGCCTGACACAAACCCTGAAGGATTTCGGCGTTCCGGACGATCGCGAAGCCCTTGAGCCGCTGATCGATCTCGCCATGGGGGATTCGCAGCTTCCCTACAACCCCCGCGACCTGGAAGAGGACGACGTGTACCATCTATATCTGAAAGCCAGATAAATCTGTAAAAGGAGGAGCCCATGAAGTATTGGAAAGACGAGGCGGAACCCGTCAAGGCGTTTGTCACCCTCTGGGAAACGCTGTCCAGGGAGCAGGAATTCATCGACGGCATGAAGAAGGTCAACCAGCTCATCTGGTTCGATTACACCGAGGACGGCCCCAACTGCTCCTTCCACGTGGACGGCCGCGACGGCAAGTTCATCGTCAAAGCCGGCAAGCCCGACGAGGCGCCGGATCTCACGATGAGCCTCACCGCCGACAACGCCCACCTGTCCTGGGCAAACAAGCTCAACCCCGTGATGGCCATTACCCGGGGGCAGATCAAGGTCAAGGGCTCCGCCACGGGACTGCTGAAGCTCGCCCCCAAGCTGAAAAAGGTGGCCGTGTACTACGAGCAGATCCTCAAGGATTTTGGCTGGGCGGACAAGCTGGCAAAATAGGCGTGCGCGGCGGAAAAGGGCTTTTGTCATTCCGGGCTTGACCCGGAATCCAGCATTTCATGCAATCCTGCCCTTTCGACAGGCTCAGGGCCGTGAGTCGGTTCGACAAGCTCACGACCCTGAGCTGGTCGAAGGGCTTGCCGAACGGCTAGCGCAGGAATGACCGGGGGCGCGTCCCGCAAGCCCCGCCTTGTAGGCGGGGTTAGGGCGCGCAATCATGGCTGGTTCTTTCCTTGCCGGGAAGCCCCGCCCTGTGGGCGGGGAGCTTCACATTACTTGTGCCGATTTTGCAGGAGAGGCTTATGAAAGGAAACACGGGGAAGGTCGTCAATGTGAACCTGACCAGCTGCAGCGTCCGGATCGAGACATTGCCTGAAGAGTACTACAAGCAATACATCGGGGGCAGCGGCCTGGCCGCAAAGATTTTCTGGGAGCGGGGGCGCTTCGATATCGATCCCCTCGCCCCGGAGGCAATGCTGCTCTTCATGAACGGGCCTTTTGCGGGCCTCAGGATTTCCGGGGCCAGCCGCAACAGCGTCGCCGGGTGCTCCCCGCTCACGGGGCACTGGGGCGATTCGTCCTGCGGCGGCTATTTTGCCCCGGAGCTCAGATATGCGGGCTATGACGGTCTCATCATCACCGGCAAATCGGCAAATCCTTCTTATCTTCTGGTCAGGGATGATTCCATCGAGATCGTCGACGCCGGCGAGTACTGGGGCAAGGGGACCGAAGAGGTCAACGCGGCCCTGAAGGCAAAGCTCGGCAAGGATCACCGGACCCTCGTGATCGGCCCCGCCGCGGAAAATCTTGTCAAGTATGCCATCATCCTCAACGACGGCCATCACGCGACGGGCCGGGCCGGTTTCGGCGCCATCATGGGATCGAAGAATCTCAAGGCCATCGTGGTCAAGGCCTCCAGGAAGGACATGGAGGTGGCAGACAGGGCCGGATATGAAGCCTTCCGGAAGGAACTCAACAAGCGGCTCGTGGAGGCCCTGCCGGCAACTGTCATGCACGAGGACGGGACGGCCGCGAACCTGACCGGCGGGGTATACAGCGGGGATGTCCCCGTGAAGAACTGGCAATCCAACTTCTGGGAGGAATCGGCGGACGCCCTGGCGGGAAGCGCCCTGAGCGAGCTGTACCTGACAAAGCGCACCGCCTGCGCCTTTTGCGGGATCGCCTGCAAGCGGGTCGTCGAGGTCAAGGAGGGACCGTTTGCCGTACCGGAGGGACCGGGGCCGGAATACGAGACCATCGTCTCCTTCGGAACCCTCATCGGCTCCATCGATCTGGCGGCCACCTGCAAGGCGGGCCGTGTCTGCAACGATCTCGGCATGGACACCATCTCCGCCGGGGGCACCCTCGCCTGGGCCATGGAAGCCTTCGAGAAGGGGGACCTGACGCCGGCCGACACGGACGGCATTGCCCTGAACTGGGGAGACATGGAGACGGTGATTCACGTGGTTCTGCCCAGGATTGCCGGGAGAGTCGGCAAGCTGGGGCAACTCCTTGCAGACGGCAGTGTGGCAGCCGCAAAGAAGATCGGAAAGGGCCTGGAGTACACGGTCCACAGCAAGGGACTGGAAGCGCCCATGCATGACCCGCGGGGAGGGGGGCACGGCATGGCCCTGACCTACGCGATGAGCGCCAGGGGGGCCTGCCACGTGGCGGACCCCATGCTGTTCGTCGAGATGGGGGCGCGATACTATCCGGAGATCGGGTTCGATTACATCACGGGAAACGAGCCCCGGAGCGACGAGAACAAGCCTGAAGCGGCCGTCGTCTCCATCACCTTCGGTGCCCTGGAGAACAGCGCCTGCTGGTGCGCCTTTGCCGACACCCTGACCATCCCGGACTGGCTGAACCTATTCAACGACGTGGCGGGTTATGGTTGGGATATCGAGGAAATGATGAAGGCCGGCCGCCGGGTCTTCTACCTGAAGCGGCTCATCAATTACCGTTACGGCCTCACGGCGGAAGATGACTGCCTCACGCCGCGGATGCTGGAGCCGGCCAGGGACGGAGAGCCGGAGGGAATCGAGATGAACTTCGAGGGGATGAAATCGCGATTCTACGAGTTGGCGGGATTCGATCCGGTCAAGGGCATCCCGACAAAGGAAAAACTCGAAGAACACGGAATGGCCGAAGAGGCCAATAAGGTGTGGTGACGCTGAAAAGAGGGCCGAGACCCTAGTCGCTGACGACCTCGGGCCTCATCGACACAATCGCCGTCCTGCCCTCCTTCGGTTCCGCGCTGTACTGCTTGTGCAGGGCCAGGACGCGCTTGACGTAGCCCTTCGTCTCCGCGTAGGGAGGGATGCCGCCGTACTTGGCCACGGCCTTCTCGCCGGCGTTGTAGGCCGCAAGGGCAAGGGGAAGGTGGCCGTTGTAGACATTCATGAGATAGCGCAGGTACTTGACGCCGCCCTCGATGTTGGACTCGGGCTCGAAGCTGTCCTTCACCTGCAGGGTCGAGGCGGTCTTCGGCATGAGCTGCATGAGACCCCGGGCGCCCTTGGGAGAGACCGCCTTGTGATTGAAGTTGGACTCGGCCTTGATGACGGCCTTGACCAGGGAGTAATCGACCTTGTACTTGTCGGAGGCCTTCTGGATCAGGGGCCCGTATTTCGTCATATCGATGCCGGCTTTGATGATCACCCTCCGCTCCTTGATCCACAGCTTGTAATCGGAGCTGGTGGGAAGGTTTGTGATGTGCATGACCCCGTTCTCGTCCGTGTAGCGGTAGATGTCGGCATGGGCCGGCACAGCCGGATACAGGACGCCAAGCGTCAACATCCCGAGCAACAGGGAAATCAGAACGGGTTTGACCAGGAGACTCATCTAGGCACCGACGGGTGGAGCAAATTATATCTCTTTGATTCTTCTACCAAAATTACCGGTTTGGAGAAAGCCAAAAGTTGCCAGGCCCTTTACAGCTGAAAAGAGTATCAAGAACCATACCACCTCTTATACCTATCGGCACGGGTGGCTATAACATGAGCTTCTCTTAAATTTCTTGTCCTGTCCGCTCTTCCTGACTTCCTGTCTTCTTAACTTCTTTCTTTTCCCCGTCCACCCGTGACAACATGCTCCCCGGTCTCTTCGAGGCGGCCGGGCCGATCCCGATGGCTCTTGAAAAAATCGTTAATGATATTGGCCAAGTTGCCGATATTCAATTCAGGGGCCGCCGCCATCCTTTGCATCCCGTCAACAGGCGATCCCAAAGGAGCTCAGATGAGCGACAGAATCAATGTCATTTTTTCGAGCACGAACAAAAACTTTCTCTACAACTGCGAGATCCCGATATCCATGCTGCCGAGAAACGGCGAGCGCATCCGGCTGAGCATCCCGGGGCACTCGGACATTCGCTGCTACGTGGAAGACATGGAGTGGCAGTATGCCGAGCTCGAAAAGACCATCAATATCTCGATGGTTGCAAGAGTCAAGATCCTGAAAGAAGACTAAAAAAGTGTCAAAGTGCATGAGTGCAAAAGTGTCTAAGTGAAGAAATCAGAAACGAAATACCACTCAACCACTCAGACACTCAGACACTCAGACACTCAGACACTGCCGCGCAGCGGCTAGAGGCGCCTCGCGATCATCTGCAGCAGCATCCCAGCAATCAGCAGAAAGAAATACACCTGGCCGAGCAGCAGGATCTGCTGTGTCGACAGGATCTCCACCATCCCCAGGGCAATCACCGCTGCGAAGAAAACAAGCCCCCCCACGATCAGCCAGTAGGCAATTTTCGCGTTTTTCAACCATTCACGAAAGGGTGTTTCCATCGTATACTCTGCTCCCGATCGATCTGCCACCTGATTCGGGCAATCCCCCTGAACCCGTCCCTGCCAGACAGTTCCCTGGCATCACGGCCCCTGAGAGCAAAGAGAATCCCGGAAGAATCTTCACCGCTCATTGAGAGTTGACAGCCCGCCTGCTTTCACATAGAAAAGGTATAGAGGTTGCCATGCACCGTCGAAATGTGACGATCCTTTTCTGTGTACTGCTGATCACGGGATGCGCCGGGCTTTTTTTCGAGGAGCCCACGATCACCCTGAAAGAGATCCACGTCCGCCAGATCTCCCTCACCGATGCGTCCCTCGTCTTCGTCGCCGAGATCCAAAACCCCAACGACTATGAGCTGCGGCTGAAGTCGCTCGACTACACCGTGCACCTGAGCGGCCGCGAGGCCGGCGACGGCTCTCTGCAGAGGGAAATTTCCGTTCCCGCCGCCTCCTCGACCCCGATCGAGATCCCCGTTTCGGCCCGCTTCGGCGGTCTGGGCGGAATTGCCCGGATGTACGTCTCGGGGCAGGAGCTTTCCTACCGGCTCGAAGGCAAGGCCCTCGTGAAGGCCGGCCTCTTCGACCGCACCTTCCCGTTCTCCCGCACCGGGACCCTGTCCCGCAAAAAAGCCGGAAATTAAGAAGTTGAGAAGGGAAGAAGTTCGGAACGGCTGAATCCTCCCTTCATCCCCCTGTTCCCAACTTCACATCTTCACAACTTCCCGGCTTCAGATTTCAAAGCTTTCCCCCATCACCGGCACTCTCGTAGAAAAACCCAGCTTCTCCTTCACATGCTTTTCGAAATCGAGAGCCGCGCTTTCCTCGCCGTGGACGATGAAGACCTCGGGCTTGTTCTGAAAGAGGCCCAGCCACTCCAGCAGCTCCTTCTGGTCGGCGTGGGCCGAGAAGCCGCCGATCGTGAAGACGCGGGACCGGACGGCGACCTTGTCGCCCAGGATCCAGACCTCCTTTGCCCCGTCGACAATGGCCCGCCCCAGGGTCCCCCTGGCCTGAAAGCCCACGAAGACGACACTGCACTCCGGGCGCCAGAGGTTGTGCTTGAGGTGGTGGCGGATGCGCCCGCCTTCACACATCCCGCTTCCGGCCATCACGACGGCCCCCGAGGTGATCTGGTTGAGCTTCATGGATTCCTGTACGGAGGAGGTGAAGTGGACGCGTACGGCTTTCCCCTTCTTTTTCCCGAAGAGGCCTTTCGCCTCTTTGTCGAAGAGCTCGGGATGGGTAGAGTAGACCTTTGTCACTTCGTCGGCCAGCGGGCTGTCCACGTAGACGTCCAGCGGTGAGGCGAGCCGTCCCTCGCGAACGAGCTTGTTGAAGATGTAGATGAGATCCTGTGTGCGACCCACGGCAAAAGCGGGGATGTAAACGTTCCCGCCCCGCTTGAAGGTGGATTCAACGGCCCCGGCGAGCTCCTCGAGGCTGTCATCCGTCCCCTTGTGGAGGCGGTTGCCGTAGGTGGACTCCACGACGACGTAGTCGGCCTCGGCTGCGTGCTCAGGATCCTGGACGATGGGGTTGCCCTTCTTCCCGATGTCGCCCGAAAAGATGATTTTCTTCTCCGGGTTATCCCGGTACCAGAGCTCCAGAGTCCCCGACCCGAGGATGTGCCCCGCGTCGCAGAAGCGGTAGCGGATCACGCCGTCCAGGGCGTAGGTTTCCCCGTACTGTTTCTTCTCGAAAAAGGGAATGGCGGCGATGGCGTCCTCGACGGTGTAGAGGGGCTCGACGACCTTTTCGCTTCCGGCTCGCCGGGCCTTCTTCGTCATCCACTGGGCGTCCATCTCCTGGATGTGGGCCGAGTCGGCCAGCATGACCCTCGACAACTCCGCCGTGGCGGCCGTCGTGATGATCCTGCCCCTGAAGCCCTGACGGACCAGGCGCGGCACGAGCCCCGTGTGGTCGATGTGGGCGTGGGTCAGAAAAACAACGTCGATCTCTTTCGGATTGAACCGGAAAGGCGCCCGGTTGAGATCGTCGGACTCGAGCCCCTGGTGCATCCCGCAATCCACGAGAAACTGCAAGCCGTTGACGGAGAGGTGAAAACACGACCCCGTGACTTTGCGCGCCGCGCCGAGGAAGGTCATCTTCATGAGAAAGCCCCCAGTCGTTTGAATGATGAGGTGGAGATGGAAACTGGACAGACCGCAACAAATAATTCATATAACAGTTGCTGCGGGCATGCAACTGAATTGAACCCGCGGGAGCGGCAAGTGGCAAACGAACGGAACGGCAATCATCCATCGGAAACGAAAGCTCGCTGGGACCGCCTTGCTAGGCACTACGGCCTTGTCGAGTACTTCTCGGAGCGGCACCTCCGGCCCTGGCGGAAAGCGCTCTGGCAACGGGCATCGGGGCGTATCTTCGAGGTCGGCGCCGGCACGGGGCTGAACATTCCCTTTTACCCGGCGGGCGTCGAGGTCACGGCCTGCGACCTCTCGGGCGCCATGCTCCTCAAGGCCCGGGTGCGCGCCCGCGAGAGAAACATCCCTGTCACGTTCCACGAAGCGGATCTCTGCAATCTGCCTTTTTCCGACGGCTCCTTCGACACCACGGCGGAGACATTTGTCTTCTGTTCCCTTGCCGACCCGGCCCCGTGCCTGCGGGAGATGGGCCGTGTGACCAAGCCCGGCGGGCAGATCCTCCTTCTCGACCACGTGCGGATCGAGAACCCCCTGATCGGCCCGCTCATGGACCGGCTCAACACCGCCACGGTCCGACTCGCAGGCGAGCACATCAATCATCGGATGGATGCGTTCGTGCGGGAGGCCGGACTCGAGATCGTCGAGAGCCAAAGGCTCGGCATCATGGGAATCTTCCAGTTCATCGTCGCCCGGCCCGGAAAGGATGGAAGTTAGGAAGCTAGGAAGTTGAGAAGATAAGAAAAAACCGGGAAAAGAGGACTGCACCGAAAGCGATGAGCCACAAAAGGGAAGCGGCTGCAGGCATTTTCTTGACAGTCGGGAAAGGCTTCCCTAGACTTCTACATGCGAGATTGCCCTGGAACCTGTTCTACCGGGGAAGGAGTGGATCATGAACACCTTCAAGAAGGCGGCCGTCAAAATCTACAACGATGCCAAGAAAGAGAAGCGCCTCACCGAGGGCCGCACCCTCGATGAGCTCAAGCGCATCGCCCTGCGCCACGAGGGTGTGATCCAGACGCAGGTCGGCTCCGTCGCCGCCGACTCGGAGCCCATGAGCCGTTCGGCCCCCCATACCCGCAACAGCGTCGATCACCCCTTCGGCGAGCCCGAGGAAAAGCTCGCGCAGCAGGCCGTGGAACACCTCTCGAAGGAGAAGATCGTCTGCCTCGACACGATGGTGGGCGACGGCCGCGACGGGGTCACGGCACGGTTCATCATGCCCGAGCAGTACGCCCAGATCGCTTACGGGCTCAAGCTGCTCATGGATTACCCCGCGGCGAGGGTCGTCGAGGAGCCCACCTACACCGTCATCTTCTTCACCGACGAGGCCTTTGAGCCGAACAAGAAAAGGAAGCTCCTGGACAAGGACGTAACCGTACGCCTCTGGATGGGCGAGAAGCGGGGCGAGCAGGTCAAGATCTGCCGCAACACCGTATACCTCGGCGAGGGGAAGAAGGCCGTCTTCATGTTCGAGGACTGGCGGGTGAAGTCCATCGACAAAACGGGTATCTTCCTGCACGCGGGCGCCAGGAGAGACTGGCTCTGGGTCCACGATCTCGAGACGGATCGGCCGGAGCTGACGGAAGTCGTCACGGCCATCTCGGGGCTCACCGCCACGGGGAAAACGACGACGCTGTGCCGCCGTCTTGCCCGCCTGCCCCGGGAGAGCTCCGAGATGATCGGCGATGACGGAGGGATCTTCGGCTCCGACGGAAGCTATGCCGCCTTCGAGATCGGCGGGCTCTACGTCAAAACGGAGGGCCTCGACGAGAGCCAACCCGAAATCCTCCGGGCGGCCGAGTCGAGGGACGCCTTCCTGGAGAATGTGGCCATCACCAAGTACCCCTACATGCCGGACTTCAAAGACACCCGCAAGACCGGCAACGGCAGGGCCGTCGTGACGCGGGAGAAGCTCGAGATCGCAAGCCCGGGGCTGCGCGCCGACCGGCTGAACTGCATTGTCATGCTCACGCGAAACCCGCTGGCCAACGTGATCAGCAAGCTCACGCCCGAGCAGGCCACCATGCAGTTCATCTACGGCGAGTCCATCGAGAGCTCGGGCGGCAACCCCGAGGAGGCGGGCAGGTTCAAGCGCGAGTTCTTCCTCGACCCCTTCATGGCGGGCGACAGGCTCGAGCACGCCATGATCTTCTATGAAATCTTAAAAAAAAGCCGAATCAAGTGCTACCTGGCCAACACGGGTACCATCGGCCAGGACGAGCAGAAGGTGACGCTGCGGCAATCGCTGGCGACCTACAACGATTTGCTTCGCTACCAGCTCCGCTTCAGCTACGAGCCCGACTACCTGGGGCTGCACTACCCGATCAAGTGCGACCGGGCGAATCTGGATCTCATGATCGCCCACCGTCTGTTCCCCGACAGGGAGCTGCTGAAAAAGAAGCTCACCGACTTCTTCCGCGGCCGGGAGCAGTTCCTGGAGGACTTCGAGGGCAAATACGGAAAGATCCCCGAGGCGATCCGCGAGTCCGTCCCCTACCGCTACCGAGACATCAACGACAGCGAGCGGATCATGGCGGAATAACCGGAAAGGATCGAGGAGCGAGGTTCAAGGAACGAGGAAGGACAAAAACAAGGCCGCCCGCTCGATACGAGCGGGCGGCTTTCGTTCACGAAGCTTACCGGAAGCGCAGGGGTGTCAATACGGATCGGAAATCCCCAGCCAGTTGCGGGCCTGAAGAGCATCCTGGAATGCCCTCAGGTAGACACTGCGCATATGGGCCACGTTTTCAGAAAAAATGGCAGTCTCCCAATCCTTCGGGTCCACGATCACCGCTATCAGGCAACCTGCAGGCAACTCGTCCTTGTGCGACGCGACGAATCGATGGACGTCAATGGTGGATACGGCCAGGGACACCTTGCGCATATCGACAAGAATTTTCCTGTATCCATTGGATTCACGCAGCAAGCCCTTTATGGCCGTTCGGCTTTGCTCAAGCTCAGAGATGGTCACGCTGCCTTCGAAATCAAGCAGGACATATCGCTTATCGTCTACCTTCTCGGCGACAAAGGACATCTTCCGACCTCCTGAAAAAAGTTGACGCAAGCCCCCTCTCGCGAGGCCGGCATGTCGCCTGATCTCATTCTTATCCCGGCAAAGAGCCGCAAGTTTTATAATCAAATTACATGCCTGAGCAGGGAAAACGCCCCGAAAACACCATACGGGAAGAATACTGAATTAATACGGGTCTGCATCAGTAATATGGGCTGGAAAGGCCTCAGTGAAAGGGTTGGCAGGTTCGACGAAACGGATTGAATGCCACGGAGAAAACGGCGTTTCGCAGCATGCCGTTGCCGGTGGCTCTCACAAAGGGGGATCAGGAACAAACGGGCGGCCCTGTCTTACACGGTCCGGTTAATACCTCGAACGAACCATTAAATGAGTCATTACGAGCAACAGACCCCGACTTCGTCCGGGGTTATCGATGGAAGAAACAGCGTCGATCCGTCATTGCGAGGAGGGCGCAAGCCCGACGCGGCAATCCCATGCATCCATTGAGATTGCTTCGCTTCGCTCGCAATGACCCTTCAGGCTGTTCATTAGGAGCCGGGCCTCATGAAACCCATTTCCGGAATCTCCCTCGCCCTATGACTCCTTTGTGATATATTGTGTAACGAGTGGGTGGGAAGGAGCAGCATGATGCCCGAGGAAACAACCCTGTCCATGAAAGAGATGCGGCGCAGACGCAAGCCTTCGATGCTGATTCTCGGCAGCTTCGAAAAGCTGAAGCGTGAGCTGATCCCCGCGCTTTTCCGCATCGCGACCGATCATGAGATCGGCGATATCGACATCATCCCGTCACCGGAGGCTGTCGATCTGAAGCAGCTCACGGGATACACCCTGATCTTCGTGGCTTTCGAGATCTACAGGGACAATGAATCCTTCTTTCGTATGCTGCCGGAATCCATCCAGGATCGGATCACCATCCTGTCAAGGCCCGCCGACTTCCCTTCCGTGGCCCCGGAGATCAAGTGCGCATGCTACTGTTCTGACCTGAAGGCTCTTCTGCCCAGGGAAGAGGCGCAACTCTTCGAGCACCACACCGAGTCCGCCAAGCCCCGATAGCGCGAATTAGAACCCCTTTTCCCCTCTGACAGCGTTTCCCAGTCCTCACTGTCTCGGGCATGTCCCCAACAGATCAGCAGGCTGGCGATTTCATGCTCATCTTTCAGGGTCAACAGGTCATTATGCGACACGGTCACCTCACTGGATGGGTCGCTCTGCGACTTTATGATTCTGGCAGTGTTGTCTGATGATATCCAGGACGACGTCTCCGTATTTCTCGAGTTTCGCAGCGCCTATGCCGTGGATCCGGGAGAGGCCGTCCCTCGTTTGCGGCAGATGGGCCGCCATTTCCTTCAGGGTCCGGTCGTGGAACACGGTATAGGGAGGGATGTTCATCCGGTCGGCGATCTCCTTGCGTTTTTTCCGCAGAAGCTCAAAAAGGACTGGGTCGTATTGACCCGGGGCTTCCGCCCTGGGAGCGAGGTCCGCAGCCTCCTTCTCCAGGAGCCCCAGGACGGATTCCTTCCCTCGCAAAACCTCCCATGCCTTGTGGGTCAGCTTCAGGGCTCCGTGCTCCAGGTCCTGGATCATCAGGCCCTTGCGAATAAACTGGCGGGCAAGGTGGCGCCACTGCTTTGCCGAATGCGCCTTTCCTATGCCGTAGGTGGATAACCGGTCGTGTTCGAATTTTAAAACCTTGATCGATTTCGAGCCCCTCAAGATGTCGACGACATGACCGGCGCCGAAGCACTCGCCGGTTCGCTTGACGCAGGAAAGAAACATCTGCGCGGGAATCGTGATATCGGAGAGATCCTTCTTCTCGATTTTGCAGTTGTCGCACATCCCGCAGGCGGCATGACCGGGCTTTTCGCCGAAATACTCCAGCAGGGGGACGCGCCGGCAGAGCTCCGTCTCCGCGTAGCCGAGGATGGTGTCCAGGAGGATATTGGCGATCACCTGTTCAGGCCCGGTTTTTTGCTGGATAAAGTACCGGACATTCCGCACGTCGCCATAGCCGAACAGCATCAGGCAACGGGCGGGCAGGCCATCCCGTCCGGCCCTCCCGATCTCCTGGTAGTAGGTTTCCAGGCTTTTCGGCAGGTCGTAATGGATGACGAAACGAACATTGGGCTTGTTGATCCCCATGCCGAAGGCAATCGTCGCCACGATGATCTGGATGTCGTCCTTGACGAAGAGGTCCTGGTTTTCCGTGCGCACCTCGTCGGACAGGCCGGCATGGTAAGGCCTGACGGAATAGCCCTTGTCGTGGAGAAACTCATGGAGATGCTCCGTCTGCCTGCGCGAAAAGCAATAGATGATCCCCGATTCGTTCCGGCAGGATTTCAGGAATTCAGAGATTTGCTCGAGAGGCGCGATCTTGGGTTCGACTTCCAGGAAGAGATTCGGACGGTTGAAACTGCCGACGAATTCTTCGGTCGCGCCGATCTGCAGGGACTTTTTGATGTCGTCGCGAACCCGCCTGGTGGCTGTGGCGGTCAGGGCGACACAGACTGCGTCCCTGAACAGATCGCGCAACCCGCCCAGCTGACGGTACTCCGGCCGGAAATCATGGCCCCACTCCGAGATGCAATGCGCTTCGTCAATGGCGATGCAGTCGACTTTCATCGTCGACAGCAGGTCAAGGGTCCTGGGACTCAAGAGGGCTTCCGGGGACAGGTAAAGCAGTTTCACCCTGTTCGCCTTGAGCTTCTCGACATGACGGCGATACTCGTCGGGCTTCAGGGTGCTGTTCAGAAATAAGGCCGCAACGCCGCATTCCTGCAGCTCGTCCACCTGGTTCTTCATCAGCGAGATCAAGGGGGAGATGACGATCGACAGTCCCTCGTAGATCAGGGCCGGGATCTGATAGCAGAGGGACTTGCCTCCCCCCGTCGGCAGGACGACAAGGGCATTCCTCTTTTCCAGGAGATGGGCGATGATGGCCTCCTGGAGGGGCCAGAAGTCATCGTAGCCGAACACGTTTTTGAGAATGGATCTCGCCCCGGCCATCCCTTCACTCATGATGGCCTCCGGGCATCTGCGTCCGGGATGGCCCGTCATCGATGCGGTTCGTCATTCTCATGGGATCGCTGTTCCTTGACTCATTTTATGGACGCATGAATATGCATGGAATATGTGCCGATGTCGAGGTTATTGTAAAATGATGATTGATTTCCCCGGGCTTTGGAGATAAAAGCACCTTTCCAAGTGAAGATCCCCACCCACAGGGCGGGGATTCCCATTAAGGATGGTTCGGCGGGCTCGGCGGGGAGAGGAAACGGATTTTTCTGAGGCGCCCCGGCCATCATCAGGACTTGTCCAATGGATTTGCTGAAAAAGATATCCAGATTTCTCTTCATCGGGCTCTTTCTCCTGGCGGGGGCGGTGCTCGTCTACACCTCCACGGCCTTCTTCTACGACGACGTCGCGGCGCTGAAGAAGAAAAACCCCGGGAAGACCTCCTTCATGACCCACAGGGAGTTCGAGTGGGAGTTCAAGGGGCTCAAGAACAAGAAGATCTATCAGGTCTGGGTTCCCCTCTCGAAGATCTCCCCCTACGCTGCGAAGGCCGTCCTCATCGCCGAGGACGACAAGTTCTGGTCCCACGAAGGCTTCGACCTGGAGGCCATGCAGAAGGCCATCGAGAAGGACATCAAGCTGGGCAAGCTCAAGTACGGCGGCAGCACCATCAGCCAGCAACTCGCGAAGAACCTCTTCCTGTCCCCCTCGAAAAACCCCCTGCGGAAGGTCAAGGAGGCCATCCTCACCTGGCGCATCGAGAACAACCTGTCGAAGCGGCGCATCCTGGAGATCTACCTGAACGTGGCCGAGTGGGGCGACGGGATCTTCGGCATCGAGGCCGCCTCGCGGCACTACTACGGGAAGTCCGCCGCGGAGCTCACCCCGATGGAGGCAGCCCGGCTCGCCGTCGTCCTGCCCAACCCGCTCAAGTACAACCCGACGGGCACATCGAAATACGTGGAGAAGCGGGCCGAGATTGTCTACGGGATCATGGTGAGGCGGGGCATCGTCATCGAGGAGTACGAAGACATCATGAAGGCGCCCTCCGACGGGCCGCTGCCGGACACGGGGGCCCCGAGACCGCCCGGTCAGACATCCGGGACGGTGGATATCGCCGGGAAGAAGGACGGCGTGCCCGAAAAACCGGAAGGCGCATCACCGGAAAAGAAGCAGACTCCTTCGCCGCCCCCTGCGGAGCAGGCGGAGAAGAACGTCGAACCCTCCCCGGCTGCGCCGAGCCCGGGCAAGTGATCTTTCGAGGGGCACCGCCGCCATCCGGCAGCCGTTACTTCGACCGGGCGTAGTCGAGCATCCCCTGGAAATCGACAACCACGACCGGTTCGCTGCCGACCACCCAGGCATCGTGGCCCACCGGCAGAAGCGTCACATCGCCTGCCCTGCTGTCGAACTCCGTCCCGTCGTCCATGACGATGTGCAGGGTCCCGGACAGTTGAACCTGGAAGTGCGCGGCTTCGCAGCTCCTGGTCTTCGCCAGGGGCTGCACGGAAGTGGACCACTTCCACCCCGGCTCGAATGTCGCCCGTCCGACCATGGCCCCCCCTATTTTGACCAGCTCCACTTTCCCCTTGGGAAACGTCCTGACCTCGTCGGGTTTGTCGAAGCTCTTCAGTTCCGCTTTATTCCGGACTTCACTCATGGGATGCCTCCGTCGCTTTAACGTTTCCAGGCCGCATCCGCCTGCAGGGAAAGGCCGTTGCTAACCCTGACTGATCGCGCCCGGATCCATGTAGATGAGCTCCCAGATGTGCCCGTCGGGATCCTGGAAGCCGTGTTGATACATAAAGCCGTAGTCTTTCGCCTCGGCCCAGGTGGACCCTCCTGCGTCAACGGCCTTGCGAACCATGGTGTCGACCTCGTCTCGAGTCTCGCAGGTCAGACACACCAGCACCTCCGTGCTCTTCGTGGCATCGCAGATGTTTCGGGGTGTAAACTCTTTGAATTTGGCCAGGGTCAGCAGCATGACGAAAATATCTTCGCTCACGATCATGCACGCGGCCGTCTCGTCCGTGAATTGAGGATTGAATGCATAGCCGAGCCCGGTAAAAAACTTCACGGACTGACCGAGGTCTCGAACCGGCAGATTCACGAAAATCTTAGTAGCCATGTCTCCTCCTTCCGACCGTCTATTGCGCGGGCGCCGGGCCACTGCATTGTTTCAGGACATCACAACCCCGCCCGTTCCGCAATCGGGCGACGGATGAATACCCCTCCGCCGGATGCATTAGAGAGTCTCGGGGAAGGGATGAGGAGGAGAAATTGAAAATCCCATGTTTTGATGGTATCTTGATGGTCGAGTGATGCCCATCGTCGGGGGTGCTCGATGAAATTCCGGATCCTTCCCTTCCTCATGATCGCCATGATGACACTGACAGGCTGCCAGAAAACGGTTGCGGGAGCGACGGGCCTGAAGGACGGCAGGCTCCAGCCCTGCCCGGACAAGCACAACTGCGTCTGCACCCAGGACCTTGCGGAGCGGCACCGGATCGAGCCTCTCCGTTACGACGTCACACAGGAGGAGGCCCGGGACAAGCTCTTGCGGGTCATCCGCCACATGGAACGCTGCACCCTCGTGGAGGCAGACCCGGGATACATCCATGCGGAGTTCCGCTCCGCCGTATTCAGTTTCGTCGATGACGTCGAGTTTCTCTTCGACGACACCGCAAAGCTCATCCACTTCCGGTCCGCCGCGCGCACGGGGTATTACGACTTCAAGGTCAACCGCAACCGGATGGAAGACATCCGCAAGCGGTTCACGGCACCCGAGTGAGACGGAAATGGCACCGTCGGTCTCCGTAATCATCCCCGTCCTGCGGGAAACCCGGCCACTCGATCCGCTGATCGATCACCTCCTGCAGATCGCGGACGGCATGCCCGTCGAGATGATCATCGTCGACGGCAGTCCCGATGAAGAGTCGATCAAGGCCGTCTCCCGCAAGGGCGTGACCCTGCTTGCCGCACCGGCGGGACGGGCCCGGCAGATGAACGCGGGGGCGGCGGCCGCAGCGGGGACCCATCTTCTTTTCCTCCATGCCGACACCCTCCTTCCGTCGGGGGCCTTCCGGCGCATCGAAGAAACCCTCTCGGAGGGCGATTGCGTGGCCGGCGCGTTCGATCTGCGCTACAACTCGGAGCGGCTGTCGATGCGGCTCATCGCCCGGGTGGCCTGCCTGAGATCGCGCCTGACGCGGATCCCCTACGGAGACCAGGCCCAATTCTTCCGGCGGGACTATTTCGAGAAAATCTGCGGCTTTGCGGACATCCCCCTGATGGAGGACGTGGAGATCATGCGCCGCGTCAAGGATCGCGGCGACCGCATTTCCATTCTGCATGAAGCCGTGGTAACATCGGCCCGGCGCCAGGAGAAGGAAGGCATCGCCTACTGCACCCTGAGAAACTGGACGATCGTCACGATGTACTTCCTGGGGATGTCCCCGGAGAGGCTGGTGCGCTTCTACAGGAACCACTGAAAGGGCATTCATGGTAAAAATTTGGTTACGGCGGGGGCAAGCGGAAAGGACATCTGGAAGCTGGTCCTCTTTGCGGCGATCGTCCTTTCGCTGATTGTCCTTGCCCGTCTCTTCGGGCCGGGAGAGCGCCTGCAGGAGCATCGGGAATGGATCGCGGGCATCGGCAGCCCGGGGATGGTGGCCTACGTGGCCAGTGATCGGTGGCCGCCTCTCCCCTCAGAGGCTGTGTCATAATTGGTTTTTGTCATTGCGAGCGACCGAAGGGAGCGCGGCAATCTCAGTCTTTTTCGAAACATCCGAGATTGCTTCAGTCGCTTCGCTCCTTCGCAATGACATTGCGACACAGTCTCTCAGAGGAGAGGGAGCCTGAGAGGTAGAAATGTTACTGGCAGGAGACATCGGGGGCACGAAGATCCACCTCGGCCTCTTTTCGAAAGAACGGGGACTGCGCAGGCCCCTGGCCGAGGCCGTTTACCCCAGCGCCGGCTTCAACTGCCTGGAAGACGCCTTAACCCGCTTTCTGCGCGAGACGGGACGCCGCGCAACGAAGGCCGCACTTGCCGTGGCCGGGCCGGTGCTCGGGGGAAAGGCCCGGATCACGAACCTTCCCTGGGCGATCGACGAGGGCCGCCTCCGCGAAGCCTTCAGGATCAGGTCTCTGCGGCTGATCAACGACGTGGAGGCCACGGCTGCCTTCGTCCCCTTCCTGCGCAAAAGCGACCTCGTGACCCTGCAGGAGGGAAACCCCGTGCGCCACGGCACGATGGCCGTCATCGCCGCGGGGACGGGCCTCGGCGAGGCCTTCCTCGCCTGGGACGGAAAGCGCTATCGGGCTTTCGCTTCCGAGGGAGGGCACGCCGACTTTGCGCCGTCGACGGCGCTTCAGGACGACCTTCTCGCGCACCTCAGGGGGCATCACGGTCACGTAAGCTATGAGCGGGTCTGCTCGGGTATCGGGATCGAAACCATCTACCGGTTCCTGCGGGACAACGGCCATGCCCGGGAGCCCGAATGGCTTGCAGGCCTGCTCTCCGGGGCCGCCGACCCCGTCCCGGTGATCGTCGAAAAAGCTCTTGACCGGGAATCTCCCTGTGATATCTGTGTCGGGACGCTTGACCTCTTCACTTCGATCCTGGGGTCCGAGGCAGGCAACGTGGCCCTCAAGACCCTGGCCACGGGAGGAGTCTACCTCGGGGGAGGGATACCGCCGCGGATTCTCCCGTTTCTCGAAAAAGCGCACTTCATGGAGGCGTTCCTCCGGAAGGGACGGATGCGGGATCTCGTCGCCGGGATACCTGTGCACGTCATCACAAACCCGAAAGCGGCCCTCCTGGGGGCTGCCGCACAGGGACTGAAAGCCGAAACGAAAGCGAGGAGCAGATCATCACGATGAGTCAAACCGACACCCTTTGCATCAATACCATCCGCATGCTTGCCGTCGACGCCATCGAGAAGGCAAAATCGGGCCACCCGGGTCTTCCCCTGGGGGCGGCGCCCATGGCCTACGTCCTGTGGACGCGGCACCTGCGCTTCAGCCCGGCAAACCCCCGCTGGCCCAATCGCGACCGCTTCGTCCTGTCGGGCGGGCACGGCTCCATGCTCCTCTATGCGCTCCTGCACCTGACGGGGTATGAGCTGCCGCTTGCCGAGCTCAAGAACTTCCGGCAGTGGGACAGCCTCACTCCCGGGCACCCCGAGCACGGCCACGAAGGGGTGGAGGTCACGACAGGCCCCCTGGGCCAGGGGCTCTCGAACGCCGTGGGCCTTGCCATCGGCGAGGCGCACATGGCAGCCCGTTTCAACCGGGAGGGTTTCCCCCTCGTGGACCATTACACATACGTGCTCGCAAGTGACGGCGATCTGATGGAGGGGGTTGCCAACGAGGCCTGCGCCCTCGCGGGTCACCTGGGCCTGGGCAAGCTCATCGCCCTGCACGACGACAACCGGATATCGCTGGCCGGTACGACCGACCTCTCCTTTACCGAGAACCAGGCGCAGCATTACGGGGCCTACGGCTGGCACGTTCAGACCGTCGAGGACGGCAACGACATCGACGCCATCGATGCGGCGATCGAGGCGGCAAAGAAAGAAACCGACAGGCCCTCCCTCATCTGCGTGCGTACGGTCATCGGTTACGGCTCCCCCAAAAAGCAGGGAAGCTTCGAGGCCCACGGGGCCCCGCTGGGGCCGAAGGAGACCGAGGAGACGAAAAAGAATCTCGGCTGGCCGCTCGAGCCGACGTTTCATGTGCCCGAAGAGGCGTTGAAAGTTTTCCGCGCCGCCCAGTCGAGGGGAAAGCAGATCGAAGGGCGGTGGGCCGGCATGCTCAGCCAGTACGAAAAGGCCTTCCCGGAAATGGCCGACGAGTTCAAGCGGCGCAAGGCCGGTCTCCTCCCCGAAGGGTGGGAAAAGGGGCTTGCCGAGTACCCGGCGGGCAAGTCCGTCGCCACCCGCAAGGCCTCCGAAGAGATCATGCAGGTCCTCGGGAAAAGCATCCCCGAGCTGCTCGGCGGCACGGCAGACCTCAACAATTCCGTCTTCGCCTGGCTCAAGGGAATGGGCGACTTCCAGAAGCCGGGTGAGAAGCCCGCAGGCGTGCAGGGCGCCGTCGGCGGCGAGTGGGGCTACGGGGGCCGCAACATCCACTTCGGGGTGCGCGAGCATGCCATGGGTTCCATTGCCAACGGGCTTGCCGCCTATGGCGGGATCCTCCCCTTTACGGGGACATTCTTCGTCTTTTCCGATTACATGCGGCCGCCGATCCGGCTTGCGGCGATCTCGCAGCTGCATGTCCTGTTCATCTTCACGCATGACAGCATCGGCGTGGGCGAGGACGGACCCACCCACCAGCCCATCGAACAGCTCATGGCCCTGCGGGCCGTCCCGAATCTGACGGTCCTGCGGCCGGCCGATGCCAATGAGACCCTTGCCGCCTGGAAAGTGGCCCTGCAGCGCCGCAATCCCACGGTCTTTGTCTTCTCGCGGCAGAACCTGCCGATCCTGGATGCTTCGAAGTACCCCATCGCCGACGGGGTGAGTCGAGGGGCCTATGTGCTTGCCGACGGGGGTGACAACCCGGACGTCGTCCTCATCGCCACGGGCTCCGAGGTGTCGCTCGCGCTGCGGGCGGCCGGCGAGCTGGCGGTGAAAAAGGTGCGTGCCCGCGTTGTCTCCATGCCCTCCTGGGAGATCTTCCGGGAGCAGGGACAGGGTTACCGCGACGCGGTGATCCCGCCCGGCGTAAAGAAGCGCCTGGCCATCGAGGCCGGGGTGACACTGGGCTGGCGGCGCTGGGTGGGCGACGAGGGCGACGTGATCGGCATCGATCACTTCGGGGCCTCGGCGCCGGGAGACGTGCTCATGGAGAAGTTCGGCTTCACCGTGGAGAACGTTGTCGGCAGGGCCTTGAAGCTTCTGGGCAGGGAATAAACGCGTTGAAGCAGCGGGTCCTTTCGATAAAGAGGCTTGATCGGATTTCCGTTTCGTGATTCATTAATGCAAGAGACCCTTTGAGACTCTCCCGATAAAGCCAAACCCTCCGCAAGGGGGAGACGGAAAGCGGCGGGTCCTGAAACAAAGATGGCCGAGCTGCCGGAGGGAAAACCTTCGGTACGCTCGGTTTTTTTTGACCGGGATAAAGGGGGTAGGCGCATGGCAACGCGTGAATTCCGGTCGGATTTTGACGTCATCGTCGCCGGTTCTGGACCCGGGGGTGCAACGGTCACAAGGGAACTGGCGCGCGCGGGCAAGCGGGTTCTTCTGCTCGAGTGGGGCGACAGGCCCGATATCCGGGGCAGCTTTGTCCAGCTCGCGAGCATGGTGCGCCGGCCCGGCAGAGGCGTTCTCTTCACCCCCGACGGCCTGGCCCTGTTCCGCAATATCACCACGGGGGGCTCATCGATGTCTTACTATGCAACGGCATGGGTACCGCCCGTCGAGGAATTCAAGCGCTATGGAATCGATGTGACGAGGGAAGTGGAGGAGGTGCAGAGCGAACTCCCCATCACCGCCCTTCCGGATGAACTGATCGGGCCCTTTGCCCGGCTGATCATGGCCAGCGCCCGTGATCTCGGCTACCGATGGGAAAAGCTGAAGAAGTTCGTCTACCGGGAAAAGTGCAGGCCGAACTGCGACAAATGCATTTACGGATGCCCGCACGGCGCCAAGTGGACGGCACGGATGTACGCGGAAGAGGCCGTCGGGTCGGGTGCGACGCTTCTGAACGGGGCGCGGGCGACGCGGGTCCTCGTGGAAAACGGAAAGGCCGTCGGGGTCGAGTTCCGGATGAACGGTGAAGAACAAAAGGCCCTGGCGCCGCAAATCGTGCTGTCCGCCGGCGGAATCGGTTCACCCGTGATCCTCAGGGCGAGCGGGATCAGGGCGGCAGGCCGGGACTTCTTCTTCGACCCTTTGATTGGCGTCTTCGGTGCGGCAAAGGGGATTCGGGGCGGCCGTGAATTCCCCATGGCGACGGGCTGTCATTTCGAGGAGGAGGGCTACATCCTGTCGGACTACAATCTGCCGGCGCCTCTCTACATGGCCTTTGCCTGCGAGGTCCTTCGCTTCGATCGCGCCTTCTCCCACTCCCGCACCCTCCAGATCATGGTCAAGGCCAGAGACCCCCTCGGGGGACGGCTGACGAATCGGGGCGGGGTGAGGAAACGGCTGTCCGCGGCAGACAAAGACCGGCTGCATCAAGGCTGCGAGAGGGCGAAAGGCATTCTGAAACATGCAGGGGCAAAAAACATCTTCAGGAGCTGGTACATCGCGGCCCATCCCGGCGGTACGGTGAAGATCGGCGACCTGGTTGATTCGAATCTGCAGACGGAAATAGAAAACCTTTACGTCTGCGATTGCTCCGTCATCCCGGTTGCCCGGGGTCTTCCGCCCGTCTTCACGATTCTCTGCCTGGCCAAGAGACTCGCAAGACATCTCTCCGCATGAAAGCGGCGAGGGGGGTGCTTGTGTTCCGTATGCGGATTGTGTATAAATAAAAATGTGTCGATAAGCCGGTCTTTCCTTTTGAAGACACACGGGGGAAATGTCGACAAGCGTCCCTTTTCCGTCCCGGATCGAACCGAACCTGCCGCTCTCTAATGCCCGCTAAGCCCGTCTTGCTCAAGGAGGGCACCATGAGCAGAATCAAGGACCTGAACAAGCTCGGCCAGTCCGTCTGGCTCGATTTCATCCGCCGCTCGCTGATCACCTCAGGCGAGATGGAGGCCCTCATCGAGCGGGGCGTCTCCGGCATCACTTCCAACCCCACCATCTTCGAGAAGGCCATCGCGGGAAGCTCGGATTACGACGAGGCCCTCCGCGAACTCGTGGATGAGGGAAAGACAAACGACGAGATCTACCAGGAGCTCGCCCTCGATGACATCCGTCGGGCCGCCGATCTCTTCCGCCCTGTCTGGAATGCCACGGCGGGCGCCGACGGCTATGTGAGTCTCGAGGCAAACCCCAAGCTGGCCTATGACACCGAGGGGACCATCGCGGAAGCCAGGATGCTTTTCAAAGCCCTCGACAGGCCCAACGTGATGATCAAGGTCCCCGCCACGGCGGAGGGGATACCGGCCATTGAAGCCCTCATCGCCTCGGACGTCAACGTCAACGTGACGCTCATCTTCTCGCTGGCCCATTACGAGGCCGTGGTCCGGGCCTATATCGCAGGCCTCGAGAAGCTGGCCGCCAGGGGGGGCAATCTCCGGAAGGTCGCCTCCGTGGCCTCCTTTTTCGTGAGCCGCATCGACACGGCGGTGGACAAAAAACTGCAGGCCCTCGGGAATCAGGACTTCCAGGGAAAGGCGGCCATCGCCAGCGCGAAGCTGGCCTACGACCGCTTCCGCGCGATATGCTCCTGGAAGCGCTGGGAAAAACTCGCAGGCAAAGGGGCCCGCGTTCAGCGGCTCCTCTGGGGGAGCACGGGCACCAAGAACCCGCGGTACCCCGACACGCTCTATGTGGACGAGCTCATCGGACCCGACACGGTGAACACCCTGCCGCCAGCTACCCTCGAGGCCTTTCTCGACCACGGGAAGGCGGCCCCGACGCTGCGCAGGGGCGCGCGGGAGGCCAGGCAGGTCTTTGACGGAATCGAAAAGATGGGCATACGACTGGACGGGATCACCGATACGCTGCAGCGCGAAGGCGTGCTTGCCTTCGAGACTTCCTTCGATGCGCTGATGGCGAGCATCCGCTCGAAGCGCGATGAGATCCGGGCGGGATGGAAGCCCGAGTCCACCGAGGCCGGAAGCTTCCGCGAGCAGATGGAAGAAGCCCTCGCCGGGCTCCGCAAGGACCGCATCATGGACCGGATCTGGGCGAAGGACCACACGGTCTGGAAACCCGACCCGAGGGAAATCTCGAACCGCCTCGGCTGGCTCATGAGCGCTTCCGACATGGCGGAGCGCCTCGACGATATCGAGGACTTCGCGAAGGGCGTCCGGTCCGCCGGGTTCACCCGGGTGCTGCTTTTGGGGATGGGCGGCTCGAGCCTCGCCCCGGAGGTTTTCGCGAAGACCTTCGGCAGCGAACCCGGGTGGCCAACGCTCGCCGTCCTGGACAGCACCGATCCGGCAACGGTGCTGCGTCTTGCCACTCAGCTCGACCCGGAAAGGACCCTCTTTGTCGTCTCGTCGAAATCGGGGACGACCGTCGAGATCCATTCATTCTTCAAGTTCTTTTACGGGTGGGCCAGCGAGAGGCTTGGCAGGGAGAAGGCCGGCGGACACTTCGCGGCCATCACCGACGCCGGATCGAAACTCGAGGGGCTGGCACGCGAGTTCGGTTTCCGCCAGGTTTTCCTGAACGACCCGGATATCGGCGGCCGCTTCTCGGCCCTGTCGTTCTTCGGCCTGGTGCCGGCAGCGCTCATCGGCTTCGATGTCAGGAAGCTTCTCGAGCGGGCCATGACGATGGCCGCCAACTGCGACGCCGCCAACTGCCCCGTGACGGGCGACAACCACGGCGCGAGGCTGGGCGCGTACCTGGGAAGGCTCGCCCAGCTCGGGCGCGACAAGCTCACCGTGATCACATCGCCCTCGATCCAGCACTTCGGCGACTGGGTGGAGCAGCTCATCGCCGAGAGCACCGGGAAGGAGGGCAAGGGCATCCTGCCCGTTCTCCGGGAGGCCCCGGGAAAGCCCGATGTTTACGGGCCGGACCGGCTCTTCGTGGGGCTGGAGGCGGCGGGGGAGCCGCTTCGCGCAACGTTCATCCGATCCCTCGAGGATGCGGGCCACCCCGTGGAGATCTTCCGCATCCACGACCCCTACGATCTGGGCGGGCAGTTCTTCCTCTGGATGATGGCCACCGCCGTGGCGGGCCGGTTCCTGGGCATCAACCCCTTCGACCAGCCCGACGTGGAGGCCGCCAAGACAAATGCCCGCAAGGCCGTGGAAGCCTACAGGGCAAGCGGCAGGCTCCCCGAGGAAACGCCGGCCTTCAGCTTCGGGGGCGTCGAGGTGTTCGGAAGCGTGAAGGGACGGGACACGGTGAGCGCCCTGGAGGGTTTCCTGGAAGAGGCGGCGCCGGGGAACTACATCGCCGTCATGGCTTACATCCACGCGACGGACGAGACGGACATCCTGCTGCAGGTCCTCCGCACGAGGCTGCGCGACCGGTACCGGGTCCCCGTCACCGTGGGGTACGGCCCCCGCTTCCTCCACTCGACGGGGCAGCTTCACAAGGGCGACGCAGGGCGGGGGTTCTTCATCCAGATCACGGCGGACAGCGAAGAGGACATCCCGATTCCCGACGAGCCGGGCGGGGCTGCGTCCTCCATGACCTTCGGAACCCTCGAGGCGGCCCAGGCCATGGGAGACCGGCAGGCCCTCGCCGCCAGGGGAAGACGGGTCCTGCGCCTGCACCTGGGCCCCGATGTTGTCGGAAGACTGGCTCTCTTGACGGAAGGGATTCTCTGACGGGGTCGAGGTCTGAGGACCGAGGAAAAACCTCGAGTCGCGAACCTCGTTCCACGAGCCTTATCCGATATGACGCGATCGCAACGCAATCCGTGAAGAAGCGGATTAACGATACGGCAGGGCAAGGAGGGAATGAACGATGGGTGTCGACGCTGCACAGCTGAAAAAACAGGCGGCGGCCTATGCCGTCAATCTCGTTCAATCGGGAATGATCGTCGGGCTCGGGCACGGCAGCACGGCGATTCACGTGGTGGGTCTCCTGGCGGAAAAGCTGAAATCCGGCCATCTCAAGGATGTCATTGGTGTGCCGAGCTCCTACCAGGTCGAGGAGGAGGCCATGCGGTACGGAATGCCGCTGAAGGCCTTCGACGAGATCCCCGTCATCGACATCACGATCGACGGGGCCGACGAAGTGGATCCGCAACTCAACATGATCAAGGGGGGCGGCGGTGCGCTGCTGCGCGAAAAGATCATCGCCCAGGCCAGCCGGAGGGAGGTCATCGTCGTCGATGAGACAAAGCTCACGCCCATCCTCGGCCGAAGGCGCTGCGTGCCCGTGGAGGTGGTCCCCTTCGGATGGAGATCGCAGGCCATGTTTCTCGAATCGCTGGGCGCAAAGGTGACGATGCGGCGAAACGCCGACCGCAGCCCCTATCACACGGACTGCGGCAACTGGATCTTCGAGTGCAACTTCGGCCCCATCGAGAGGCCCCACATCCTGGCCGAAAAGATCAAGAACCGGGCGGGCATCGTCGAGCACGGGCTCTTTCTGGGCCTTGCTTCGGACGTGGTCGTTGCCGGCGCCGGCGGCATCCGGCACCTCAAGCGCGGCGAGGGGGGGATCTCGCCGAGCGATTTCGGCAAGGAGTTCTGAAAAGAACGGAAGCGCGGATAACGGACCGGACTATCTGTTAGTTTTTCTGATCCGATCTTCCTGGCTTCTGAGCTTCTTAACTTCACGTTCACATGGCGCGAGACCGCCTCGAAGCGACGGGATTGGAATATGGAAATAGCCGTTATCGGACTGGGAAGGATGGGGGCGAACATCGCCCGGAGGCTCGCCCGGGGAGGACATGACGTGTTCGCCTACGACCGCTCCCCGGTAATCGCCCCGGCCCTTGCGGGGGAGCACCCGCAGATCAGGGCGGCCCGGACGATCACCGGCCTGGTCAAGGGAATGATAAAACCGCGCCACCTCTGGGTCATGGTTCCCGCAGGCAAGGCGACGGACTCGGCGATCCGGGACCTCGCGAAGTCCCTCTCGCGTGGCGATGTGATCATCGACGGCGGAAACTCGAACTTCCGCGACTCCATGGAGCACGCGAAATCTCTCGGCAGGAAAGGGATCCACTTCGTCGATACGGGCACCAGCGGCGGCATCCGGGGCCTCCAGGAAGGCTACAGCCTGATGGTGGGGGGCGAGAGCTCCGTCGTGGAACGCCTGCGACCCGTCTTCGAGACGCTGGCACCCTCGCCGAAGCGCGGCTGGGGGCACGTGGGGCCGGAAGGGTCCGGTCACTTCGTCAAGATGGTCCACAACGGCATCGAGTACGGCCTCATGCAGGCCTACGCCGAAGGCTTTGAAATCCTCCAGGCCCGGAAGGACTTCGACCTCGACCTGCACCAGGTGGCCGAGATCTGGCGCTCCGGCAGCGTCGTCCGCTCCTGGCTCCTCGACCTTGTCGCCGAGAGCCTCTCGGAAGACCGGGAGCTGAGTGGGATCAAAGGCTGGGTAGCCGATTCCGGCGAGGGCCGATGGACAGCCTTCGAGGCAATCAACGAGGACGTTCCCGCACCGGTGATCACGCTGGCGCTCATGATGCGCTTCGTGAGCCGCCAGGACGAGAGCTACGCGGCGAAGCTCCTGGCCGCCATGCGGAACAAGTTCGGCGGACACCCTGTGAAGACGAAGTGAAAGAAGTGACTGAGTGCGGAAGTGTCTGAGTGAAGAGAAGACAGTACAAGAGATACTTTTCCCCAACACTCAGGCACTTAGACACTTAGACACTCAAGCACTTTTTCTGCCGACACGCTGTCTCTCTGTTGAACAGCAACAAGCCTGTTTGAGGAAAGAATGGTTGAGCCAAAGATTCTGACCGATCCCTGCACCATCGTCATCTTCGGCGCCTCCGGCGACCTGACGTCCCGCAAGCTTGTGCCGGCCCTGCACAGCCTCTCCTGCGAGGGGCTTCTCCACCCGCAAACCAACGTCATCGGCCTTGCCCTGACGGAGTTGAGCGACGGCGCCCTGCGGGACCTGCTTTACGACGGGGTCATGGAGTACTCTCGGCTAAAGCCCGGCGGCGAAGAAATCTGCGCCCGATGGCCGCGTTTCGCAAAACGAGTGACCTACATCCGAGGCCGGTTCGAAGACGGGGAGACCTATGCGGCCCTGGCCCGCCACCTGGCCGCTCCCGGGAGGTCCTCCCGCACCCGGGACAACATCCTCTTCTACCTGGCGACCCCGCCGCAGCTCTTCCCGTTGATTGCCGGGCAGCTGGGGCGATCGGGCCTCAGCCGGGGAGGCGGGTGGCGACGCATCGTCGTCGAGAAACCCTTCGGCACCGACCTCGAGAGCGCCCGGCGGCTCAACGACGACCTCTACGGCGCGTTCACCGAGGGCCAGATCTACCGGATCGATCACTACCTCGGCAAGGAAACGGTCCAGAACATCCTGACCCTGCGGTTCGCCAATGCCGTTTTCGAGCCCCTGTGGAACCGCAATTTCGTGGAGCACATGCAGATCATGGTGGCCGAGGACGCCGGGGTGGGAACCCGCGGAGGCTATTACGACCGCGCAGGTGTCGTCCGCGACATGGTGCAGAACCATCTGCTGCAGCTCCTGACGCTCATGGCGATGGAGCCCCCGTCGGCCTACAGCGCCCGCGCGCTGCGGGACGAGAAGGTCAAGGTGCTCCAGGCCGTGCGCTGCCCGAGGATCGAGGACTGCGTCACGGGGCAATACCGCGGCTACCGGAAAGAGATCGGCGTGGCACGGCGCTCCCGGACCCCCACGTTCGCGGCTTTGAAGCTCTACATCGACAACTGGCGCTGGCAGGGCGTGCCCGTCTACATTCGCACGGGGAAGAAGCTCGCCCGGAGAGCCTCGGAGATCTACTTGCGGTTCAAGGCGGTGCCGCACCTGCTGTTTCCGGAGAACTGCGATCTCTCGCCGAATCACATCTCCATCTGCATCGCGCCCGACGAGGGCGTGCACCTGGGGTTCGAAACCAAGGTCCCGGGGGCGTCGATGAAATCGGCCCCCGCGGACATGGTGTTTCACTACGGCGAGCGGTTCGGGGAATTCGTCATCCCCGATGCCTACGAGCGGCTCCTCATGGACGCCATCCAGGGCGACGCATCCCTGTTTGCGCGGCGCGACGAGATCGAGTGGGCATGGATGATCCTGGATCCGCTGATCGCATCGCTGGAGAGCCCGGCGGCCAAGCCGCCCGCGCCATACCGGGCAGGTAGCTGGGGGCCCGACGAGGCCTGCGCCCTTCTGGAGCGCGGAGGCTACTCCTGGCACTACAGCTGCAGCCGGGGGTGATGCGGCATGGCAACCATCGAGATCCATGCCTCCCCGGAGGAATTGGCACAGGCGGCGGCGGCGCTCTTCGCCGAAAGGGCGGCCGCGGCGGTATCGGCACGGGGGCGTTTCTCCGCAGCTCTCAGCGGCGGGAAAACACCTGTTGCGCTCTACACGCTGCTGGCAAAGGCTCCCTTCGTATCGCAGATCCCCTGGTCGCACGTTCATCTCTTCTGGGGGGATGAGCGATGCGTGCCCCCCGACCACGGGGACAGCAACTACCGGATGACCCGGGAATTCCTTCTCGATCATGTCCCCATCCCGCCGGCCAACGTCCACCGCATGCCGGGCGAGATGGACCCCGTGGAAGCGGCGGCCCGATACGAAGGGGAGCTGCGTGCTTTCTTCTCGCCGCACGGGGAGGGCATCCCCGTCTTCGACTTCATTCTTCTCGGCCTGGGAGAGGACGGCCACACGGCCTCGCTCTTTCCCGGAACCCGGGCGATCCGCGAATCGGCACGATGGGTTGTCGGCCACCACGTGGATGCGCAGAAGGGCTGGAGGATCACCCTCACGCCGCCGGTGATCAACGCCGCACGAACGGTGGTCTTCATCGCCGCCGGGGCGGGAAAGGCAGCCGTCCTGAAAGAGATCCTGGAGGGGCCCTTCCGGCCCGACACGCTCCCCGCGCAAATCGTCCGGCCTTCGCGCGGAGAACTTCGGTGGATGCTGGACCGGGATGCCGCTCAGCTACTGAAACCACGGGGCAGGGACGTGCCGTGACGAGAAACCTGAAAACGGTTGTGGTGATTATCGGGCTCGTCCTGCTGCCGACGCTCGCGGCCGCGCAGGGCACGGTCCTGCTGAGGGAGGAATTCAACGACCTCGCCAACTGGCGGCCCGTCACGTTCCCGAAGATCAAGGAACACTCGCAGTACACCATCGAGGACCAGGGGCGAGAAAAGGTCCTTCGGGCCGAGAGCCGGGCTTCGGCCTCGGCTATCGTCTACCGGAACCCCTTCAATGTATACGATTACCCCCGGCTTCGCTGGAAATGGAAGGTCGAGAACGTCTACGAGAAGGGCAATGCCCGGACGAAGGATGGCGACGATTACCCCCTGAGGATCTACGTCCTCTTCGAGTACGACCCGGAAAAGGCCGGCACCTACGACAGGGCGAAATACGGCCTCGCAAAGGCTCTCTATGGAGAATACCCGCCCCACAGCGCCCTGAACTACATCTGGACGAGCCGCGAAGACGAGAGCGGCATCATCACGAACCCCTACGCGTCGAACACGAAAATGCTCGTGCTCCGGAAGGGGAAAAAGGGCCTCGGCCGGTGGGTCGTGGAGGATCGCAACGTCCTCGACGACTACCGCAGGGCATTCGGCACCGACCCGCCCGCCATGGCGACCCTCGGGATCATGAACGACTCGGACAACACGAAGGAGGCCTCCGTGTCCTACGCGGGGTTCATCGAGGTGTACCGATAAAAAAGGGTTCAGGGTTCAGGGTCCAGAGGAGCAAGTGCTCACTGCAAGATTACCCTTCACTGCCCGCTCGACGCTCAATGCTTTTTTCAAAGGTTCTATTCGAAAATAAGCGAGGTATTTTGATGGCTACATACGATTTCGACATCGGCATCATTGGAGGGGGGTCGGCGGGGCTCACGATTGCGGCAGGCGCATCGCAGCTCGGCGCAAGGACGATCCTGCTGGAGAAGGAAAAGGAATTGGGCGGGGATTGCCTCCACTTCGGTTGCGTGCCCAGCAAGACCCTGATCAAGACGGCCAAGGTGTATCACCAGATGAAGAACGCGAAGGTCTACGGCCTTCCGGAGACGGACGTGCCGCCGGTGGACTTCTCCAGGATCGTGGAGCGGATCCGCTCCGTCATCGGCACGATTCAGAAGCACGACTCGGCGGAGCGTTTCTGCGGCCTCGGCGCCCGCGTGGAGTTCGGAAACCCCGTGTTCGTCGACGAGCACGCCGTGAGCCTCGACGGGATTCCCTACACGGCAAAGACCTGGGTCATCGCCTCGGGCTCCTCGCCGGTGATCCCGCCCATCCCGGGCCTCGACAAAACGACATCCGTGACAAACCGGGACATCTTTTACCTCGACCGCCTTCCCCGGTCGATGATCATCATCGGCGGCGGACCCATCGGCATCGAGATGGGTCAGGCCTTCAGCCGTCTCGGGACAGCGGTGACGATTGTCGAGGTGGGTGACGCCATCCTGCCAAAGGAAGACAGGGACATGGCCGATCGCGTCATGGCCACACTCCAGGCCGAGGGGGTCCGCTTCCGTCTCAATGCCGCGGTGTTGAGGGCCGTGAAAGCCGGGCCGCAGCATGAGGTCATGATCAAGGCAGGCGATACGACAGAGGCCCTGTGCGCAGAGGCGATCCTCGTGGCCGCGGGAAGGGAGGCCAACCTGAAGGAACTCGGCCTGGAAGGCATCGGGGTCGAGTTCGACCGTCGGGGCCTCAAGCTCGACGACCGGCTCAGGACCACGCAGAAGCACATCTACGGCGCAGGCGACGTAACGGGCGGCTACCCGTTCACCCACGCGGCGGGTTACGAGGGGGGCATCGTCGTGACGAACGCCGTCTTCCGTCTCCCCCGAAAGGTGGACTACACGTATCTTCCCTGGTGCACCTACACGGACCCGGAACTTGCGAGCATCGGCATGAACGAGAAGGCGGCAAAGGAAGCCGGGATCCGCTACAGTGTCTGGGTGGAGGACTTCCACGACAACGACCGCAGCCTCGCGGAAGCAGAAGCGACGGGAAAGATCAAGCTGATCCTCGACGAAAGGGAAAAGCCCGTCGGCGTGCAGATCCTGGGGCCCAGGGCAGGGGATCTTCTCGGGGAGTGGGTCGCCGTGCTCAACGGGAAAACCGGCCTCTCCACGCTGGCCTCGGCCGTCCACCCCTACCCGACGCTGGGCGAAATCAACAAGAAGGTGGCCGGGACGTTTCTCTCGACGAAGATCTTTTCGGAGCCGGTCAAGAAGGGGCTCAAGCTGTTCTTCAACCTGAGGGGACGGGCGTGTGAAGTGCAGAAGTGATGAAGTGTCTAAGTGCTTGAGTGAAGATAATAAAAGAGTCTCCCTCTTCACTTAGACACTCTGGCACTTAGGCACTCAGACACTTCTTCACTGCGCCGCGGGCGTAAAATACTCGCAGTCCCTCGTCCAGTCGTTGACAACGTGCTCCACGAAGCGGGCGAAGCGCCAGCACTTCTCCAGCTCCGATTCGGTCCGGGGGCTGTGGAAAATGCACCTCTCGCAGATTTTCTTGTCATCGGTTTTCATCTTGACCACCTCCCTTTTTTCGTTTAACGGAAGAGGTCCGTCCCGTCAACGGAAATAAACGGGGGAATGCACGAATGGAAAACCAACAGGCGCAGGAGGAAGCCCTCCTGGTCGAAGACCTGCACACGGGCGAGCTCATCGTCGAGCGCGCAAACGGCGAAAAGTGGCTTCTCGACGCGAAGAAGGGCTGGTGCCCCTGGGGCTACGAATTCGAAGGCAAGCGCGTGATGCTCCAGTTCGGGCCCAACACTTCATTCCTGGTCAACGATCGCGGAGAGCAGTACGAGTTCTGGACGGAGAAGCAGATTGAGTGAGCGGACGGCGCTGAACGCGCGGAGATTCACCTCTTCCGACGGCCTCTTTCGAAACGCTTGACTTTCACATTTGACGCTCGTATCCTGAAAGCGTTTTGTATCCCGTTGTTCCTTCCTTTTGTTCAGTCTGGCAGCTTCCCGCCTGTGTCACTTGGAATGCCAAACACCCCGCGAAACGACGCAAGGCATGAGATTTGCATCATATTTGACTTTATTGCCGAAAGGCGCTGCGGAATTCAAAAAGCACGTCGAAGCAACCGGAGGCAGAACATGTAACCGACATCCTCAGAGGACCGAGAGATGCAACGGACCCACATCCTTTCCACAGGCAGTTTCCTTCCCGAAAAGGCCATTTCCAACGAGGAACTCACCCAGTTCTCGCCAGAAGCTCGCAAACTGATCGCGGAGAAGACCGGCGTGCAGACCCGGCGACACGCGGACGAATCGGAATGCACCTCCGATCTGGCCATCGCCGCCGCCCGGAAGTGCCTCCAGAAGATTGATTTCCCACCGGAAAATCTGCAAGGCATCGTCCTTTCCACCTCCTCGCCGGACCGGATGCAGCCGGCAACGGCCACGCGCGTCCAGCACGAGCTGGGGGCCGAAAGCGCCTTTGCCTTCGACATCAATTCCGTCTGCTCCGGCAGCTCCTTCGGCATCACCGTCGTGGACTCCCTGATCCAGTCGGGAAAATTCAAAACCATCCTGCTCGTCGCCGCCGAGATGTACTCCAAGATCCTTAACGGCAAGGATTTCTCGACGTACCCCTTCTTCGGGGACGGTGCGGGAGCGGTGCTGTTTCAGGCCGATACCGGCTGCTCCGGAGGGGTCCTGCACTCCTGCCTCGGCACCGACGGCAGCAAGCATGACACGATCTGCGTTCCCGGCGGAGGAACGATGCTCCCCTTTGAAAAAATGCCCGGACCCCGCTCGGCCTGCTTCCGGATGAGAGGCGAAGAGGTGTTCGCCTTCACCATGGACAAGGGGCCGAAGGTCATTCGCCGACTGCTCGAGGAGGCCGGCGTTGCGCTGGAGGAAGTGAAGTGTTTCATCTGCCACCAGGCCAACGTCAATATCCTGCACGGGATCGCCGGGCAACTCGGGATCCCGAAAGAGAGGTTCTTCGTCAACCTCGACCGCTACGGGAACACGGCAAGCGCTTCGGTCCTCATAGCGCTGGACGAGGCAATTTCCGAGGGGCGACTGGCGCAGGGCGACCTCGCCGTGATCGCCGCCTTCGGCGGGGGGCTCTCGTGGGGCGCAAACCTGATTCGCATCTGACCGATCGGTTACAATAAGAAAAACAGGAGGAACCCATGAACGAGATTATGGAGAAGATCAAGTACGGCATCCAGGATCTCTTTCCCGAGATCGGGAAGGTGCCGATCACATCGGAGATGTGCCTGGGAGCCATTCCCAACTACGATTCCATGGCGGCCGTCAACCTGCAGACGTTCCTGGAGGAAAATTTCCCCCTGAAGGTCTCCCTGGACATGCTGACGGCGGAGATGCCCCTGGGCGAGCTCGTTGCCTATATCGGCCGATACGTCAAGAGCAGGAACTGAGGGAAAGCGAGAGGGAAGCCATGGATTTCTTCGGCATATTTTCCGCCATGATGGAAATGCAGCGCTCCTGGGAGGAACACCCGCGGGAGCTGGCGCGCAAACAGGTGGACCTGCTGCTGAAGCTTCAGGAAGCAACGACGGAGGAGCTTCGTCAGCTCCTGGTGTCCGGGGAGCCGGCTCCCGGTGAGGAGCCCCCGTCGCCGGACTTTCTCGAAGCGCTGAAATCGGGGGCCCAGCTGGCGCGGAGGCATCACGCGATCTACCAGGACTGGCTGCGGGGCCTCATCGGCGGGGCGCCGGGGCTGCAGGGAAAGCAGCGCGAACGGATGCTCTTCTGGACCCGGCAGCTCATCAACGCGCTGTCGCCCTCGAATTACTTCTGGACGAATTACTCGGCCGTCAAGCGCTTCATGGACTCAAACGGCGAGAGCCTCGCCCGCGGACTGCAGTCCTGGACGGAAGACCTTCTCGAGGGACATCCCCTGATGCGCATGGTGGACAGCCGGGCCTTCCAGGTGGGGCGAGACATCGCCACGACGCCCGGGGCGGTCGTCTTCCGCAATGACCTGATGGAGCTGATCCAGTACGAGCCGGCGACGGAAACAACCTACCGCGTCCCCGTCGTGTTCATCCAGCCCTGGATCAACAAGTACTACATTTTCGATCTTGCGCCGCCGATGAGCTTCGTCCGATACATGCAGCAAAAGGGGTTTACCGTGTTTATCATCAGCTGGAAAAACCCCGATCCCCCCATGCGCAACGTGACCTTCGACGACTACATGCTCCGCGGGGCCCTGCAGGCGATCCGGGTCGCAAGCTCGATTTGCCGCAACGCGCCGGTCCACGCGGCAGGCTACTGCATCGGGGGAACGGCCCTCTCGGCCCTCATGGCCTGGCTGAACAACGGGTCGGCTTCGCAAAAGCAGTCTTTTCCCGTGGCCGACTGGACTCTCTTCTCGTCCCTGGTCGATTTCTCCGAACCGGGGGATATCGGGTTTTTCGTGACGCAGCAATCCGTCGAAGTGATCGAAGCGATGATGAAGGCGCAGGGGTACCTGAGCGAGAAGTTCATCGAGCTGGTGTTCCGCCTGCTCGGCTCCGACAGCCTGATCTGGCGGAACTTCACAAACACCTTCCTTTACGGCCAGTCTCCGCCCAAGTCGGATCTGCTGTTCTGGAACAGCGACAGCACCCGCCTGCCGGCAGCGATGTGCTCCTTCTATCTGCGCGAATTCTACCTGAACAACAGGCTCGTGGAAAAGGATGCGCTGAGCATCGGTGGACGACCCATCGACCTGGGCCGCATCACACAGCCGCTCTATGCAGTCGGGACACAGATCGACCACATCTGCCCCTGGAAGAGCACATTCAAGGTCTGTGACAAGGTTCGCGGACCCGTCCGGTACGTGCTTTCCAGCGAAGGGCACATCACGGGCATCGTGAATCCGCCTTCGGAAATGTCGAGAAGGAAGTTCTGGGCCGGCGAAGCGGATGGAGAGACGGACCCGGATCGGTGGCTGAGCAGCCGGGAGGAGAGGCGGGGTTCCTGGTGGGAGGACTGGACACAGTGGCTGCAGGCGAGAAGCCTCTCCCCGGGCGAGCCGCCTGCGCTGGGCTCCGGGAGATACCCGGCCCTGGAGAAGGCGCCGGGGACGTACGTCATGGAAGCGTAGGGCACGGGGGCGCACCCCGCTGTTTGCCCTGCGCTCGCTGGCGGACTTCGTGTTCGTGAAGATCGGAAGAGCAGAAGTGAGGAAGAGCGGATAAAAAAGAATCCCCCATCCACTCCGATTTTCCGCTCTTCATAACTTCCTTACTTCGTAATCATGCGCGGGTGCCTTGCATCCGAGCCCGTTGACCCGAGAGCATCCCGGTCGCAAAGGAGAAGCAGCGTGGGCACAATCGGTCTTGTTTTTCCGGGGCAGGGTTCCCAGTTCGTGGGCATGGGCGGGGATCTCTGCGAGCGCCATCAAACCTTCCGGAACGTCTTCGCCCGCGCCCGGGAGATCCTCGGCACGGACATCCTTTCCCTCTGTTTGAACGGCCCCAGGGAAGCGCTCGATCAGACCGTCAACACGCAGCTCGCAGTCCTTACCTTCGAGATTGCAGCTTTCGAGACCTTGAGGGAGCTCGACGTCCTCACCCCCGCAGTCGTCGCGGGGCACAGCCTTGGCGAGTACAGCGCCANNCCATCTATGCCTCCGGGGCCCTCGGGCTCGAGGAGGTCCTGAGGCTCGTCCGATCCCGGGCGATGCGCCACGAGGAGGCAGTTCCGCAAGGTTTCGGCGTCATGGCCGCCATCGTCGGCCTGACC
>DIFQ01000009.1:490-711 GCA_002419215.1 Syntrophaceae bacterium UBA5744 | reverse complement strand
CTGGCAAACATAAACGCCCCCAACCAGGCCGTCGTATCGGGCCATTTCAGCGCCGTGCAGCGGCTCATGGAAAGGGCCAAAGAGAGCGGCGCGAAGCTGGTCGTCCGCCTGCCGATCAGCGCCCCGTGCCACTGCCGCCTGCTTGCGGAGGCATCCGGCCTGTTCGGGAAGGACCTCGAAAGCGCCCGCTTCGGAGCCTTTGAGCGCCCCGTCATCCCGAA
>DIFQ01000009.1:0-463 GCA_002419215.1 Syntrophaceae bacterium UBA5744 | reverse complement strand
AGGCAGATCGTCTCGCCTGTCCGCTGGCAGGAAACGGTGGAGAAGATGATCCGGATGGGCGTGGAGACCATCGTGGAAGTAGGGCCCAAGCGGGTCCTCTCCGGCCTGATCAGGAACATGAAGAAGGACATGCGGCTTGTCTTCGTGGGGGACGCCGAGTCGCTCGACAATTGCGGGAAGCTCTTCTGCGCTGCGTGACCGAGGCGAGGATCACTTGTGGCCGTAGTGGCATTTGGTGCACACCATGTCGGGGGCGTAGGCATGGGGGTTGGGGCTGCTGTTCTTCGTGCGCTCCGCCATTTTCTTCGCATCACCGTGACAGCCCATGCAGGCCACGTGGCTCGTTTTCGACTTCGGCGGGTTTTCCTTGTGGCAGGTCTCGCAGGTGTGCCCCCGTTCCATGTGCCGGAGGGCAAGATATTCCCTGTCCCCGGCCGCGCGGGCGGTCCCGCCGGGCAGGCCG
>DIFQ01000040.1:32166-63144 GCA_002419215.1 Syntrophaceae bacterium UBA5744 | reverse complement strand
TGCACAACAAACCCGGAAGACCCAATAAACATAATTGAACGAATTCGCTGTATCGCAGATGCAACCCCGACAGGCAGGTCCCGGAGAAGGCGGAATAATGCTTCTGGCACGATTTACAAATGATCCACTTACCCTCGAAAAGATCATCGCCCTGGTCATCCTCCGCAGATATATCGCAGTAGGGACAATTAATTTTATCAGGATGAAGCCGTTTTATGAGCCACCGGCGGCAACGAGCCTCTTCCAATAAATCGCCGCAGCCGTCGAGAACATCAGCCGGCTTGATGGTGATGGCGGAGCATTTAGAGCCTGCTTTAATCAAGTTCTCGGTTTCCATTTTTCGACTCCTCTAAAATTCAGATATATTGAGATGGCGTGCTACCGTGACACTTTGCAAATGAATCAATCGGGAAAACCTGCCTTAAAGGGAGCCTTGTAAATATCAATAAAATTAAGCCTTTCTCCCTTTTTCCCCTTCAAATGGCCCATCACCCGGACACGAAAACTGAGGTGGCCTGACCCCCATCTAATACCCCCCACCAAGGACCCGCTCAGGACCCGCTCTTACGGGGACTGCCATAGATACTGGAATGAATATTGAGAGGGGAGGGGGGGGAGTCTGAGCATATCGTCGCTGCACCCATCGGATTAAAAGAAAGAGGAAAATTGAAGGGTAGGGGAATGTCATATATAGATTGCCTTCGATGTCGCCCTGGATCTTAATCATCACCTGCAGATAGCGTCCTGCCTAAAATAGAGATCCGGAGTCCCCGGATATTGACTGCGGAATAGGTTGCTCGCCGCGTACCGGGCCTGGATAATACGAAGCGAGCATTGCAGAAGGGATTTATGCGGCTCCTTTGTCAGCAGGCCATACCGGCCAAATGTCTCGACAAGGTCATTTAGCATCCTGTTGATCTCGCGAAGATCCCGAGCAGCTGTAATATGATCAATCAGCTCGAACTTCGGAACGCGTCGGCGGGAGCTGACCCTTTGCGGACATTTCGTCGCGTCTTTCGTGAGTTGCTTACTCATCCTGGATGCCTCAGTAAAATTAATGGGGACCGTTCTTTTATCCCTGGGGCCCCCGACCAGGGCCGCTGATCGGCGTTCTTAAGGCGATCCTTACCGAGGATAATAGCTGTGGACCAGAGGGCCGCTGGAAAACGCCAAGGGAGGCAGAGGAACGAAGGATTTCTTTTTCAGAATGCGGTGCAACTCGTAACCCACTTTAGGCCATGCCTCAAGCAGGACTTCGAGCTCTGCAACATGACGATCAAACTCTTCCTGAACCTCAATTCTGTATTCGGCCGCGACCGAACACAAGATACCACCCAGCGCATTCTCCACATCATCCATGGCCTGTCTCGCTGCGGGCAACCTGATGTCCTCGATCTCTTCGACCGACTCCCTCACGACTTCGAGCTCGCTCTTCAGATCGCCCGCCTTGCTAGTCAGGGTTCCGATGTCCTTGCCGGATTCGAAGCTCTGCCTGGCCTCCATTTTCGCGATTTGAAGCTGGCTCTCGATCTCTGACTCACGGGCCTTATACTTCACCAATGATTCCTGTAGCCTTGCAACTTCGATCTTGGCTGACTCGAACCCCGCGATCGCGTTTTTACTCGCAGACTCCAACTTTTCCAGAAGGGCATCGGTCATCATTTTTTTTCTTTCTTCAACTGTCTTCATGTGTAAAAGCTTCCTTTCATGCTCGATTTTGACGAGTTCGGCTACGACATCGATCACTGGAAGCCCATCGACCCAGGCAAAACGCTCGGGCGGGCACAACTCGCTCAACTCCACGAGCAAACAGGCCAACCTTTCGAGCTCATGGTCCGAAAGGTTGGCCATGGACCGTAGCGCCCGCACTTCTTTTAAGGCCGACAGGGTCCTCTCGTGGATCGCTGCCAGTTCGGATTTCATAAACACCTCGCGGACCTACTTTGTGAGCGCCTCTTCTAAAAGAGAAGCGCCGCCGTTGTTGACACGCTTGATGAACTCGGAGTGCGCCTCGGGAAACCTAACCATGGCCTCTTTAATGCTTTCCGCCTTCGATTTGCCGCCTTGACGATAAATCTTCGCAACCGCTTGCTCAAAAAATACTTTGTCAGACATGATAAAATCCTCCCGGTATTTTTATTGAGGGGCCCCGTTGCGAACCAACCGGGACCCCTCTGGAAAGGAGTCGTCGCCAATGATTAAACACGGAAGCCTGATCAAAATCAAAGATGACAGGCAGCACCTGTCACTCCTGGACAATATTTATTCCATTTGCCGATTGGTAAATAGCAATCTGTCTTCGACGATACGATTCCAATGATTCCCCCGTGATCCTTAATGCATTTCTGACTTTGAAGCCGACAAGTTCACCATCCGAAACCAGGCGGTAAATAGTCCGAGCGCTCGTGCCTAAAAGATCGGCGGCTTCATTGATGGAAAGGTTCTGTTTCATACCGTGGCGTCTGTGTGCAAAAAGCCGTTCCCTTATTCTATCTAATTCACTCTGGCAGGCTTTCCCGGGTCAGGACTGGCTGTGATCTGATCCATCTGTCCCAGTCGTCTGCGTCATATAAAATTTTCCTGCCTACACGATAGAATCGGCAGCCCAAACGCTTGCATCGCAAATTTGCAAGATGGCCAACCGACAACCGGTAATCGGTTGCGATATCCTCCGGAGTCAGAAACTTTTTTTTATGATCATGATGCATGTCCAATGACCCCCTTTGTTATTGGCCATGATTTTACACTGCATGCACGCGACCCCCCGGGGGGGGTTGTGCAAAGTATTTTAATGCGCATAAATAATAGTGGAATTACAATGAGTTCAAGATTGGATGGAAAACGATTTATGCTTGACAGGGCATTTTGGGGAAATGCGGTTAGAAATCAGGCTTGCGGATCTGTTTGGCTATCGTTGCCTGTTGTTCAGTAATTCGTGGGTGTTCTTCCTTGATCTTTCCTGCGACTCGGGAGTTACCCCATTCAGAATGATTTTTCCTATTCCATATTTCATTAGCCAGCCTTTGCCATCTAGAGTATTTCTGCTGGGTCAATTCAGGTGTTTGGACCTTTTTAACTACTTTTTTACCTTCAATCCCCCAAACAACTCTTTTACTCATTCCAACATGGGCTTCTATTATCCTATTTAAAATTATATCAGCCTGATCAAATCCCATGAAAAACTCTATTGACTCTCCTTTCATGACGATTTTTTTCATCGCTGAATAACACATCAAGATCGAAAATATCGCAAGAGCTTGATCGTCATCCAGATAGGCATGAAGGGTCCTTTTTTTCTTGGGGGCATATCCGGCGCCGTTGATTATTTGCTTCGCCCTGCCGCATATATTATTCCATTTATCGTCACGATTGCCTTTCATTTGCTTCTGCAAATCTCTAGCTGCAAGAATTCCTGCATCATCAATCTTGAATTCTTTCATCAAAGTCCGAGTAGCATTATTGATCGTATCCGGCCTCGTCGGACCTTTTTTTGTTATTCTCCAGGTAAGCTCAAGCAGGAGCCTATATATCGAGTTAACTTCATTCTTAATTTCATCGATACTCGGACAATAAGGATCGACAATCTTGCTCGCGGGAGTGGTTGAACAGATGCCCTCGCGGACCAAAATTTGTCTATATGAATCGTAGAGATATTGACGAGCTCCTAAAGGGGCTCCACCCAAGAAGTTGCGGGCTTTCTCGACGGTATTTATGAAACGGTGAACCATGGGGTCCGAGAAATTTTCATATTCAGGCAGAACGCCAAACAGCGGACACCACTCATACTGGAAGAATTTTTCCAGACAGGCTTTCTCTTCTTTGTTCATACCTGGCTCCACTCTCCAGTTCCCTTGAATCATCCGGGGAAGAGGGGAGGGAATCCCCCTCTTGTCGGGTCGCGAACCCTATCCCCGAAGATCATCTATGCACTAGCCGGCTGCGGCTTCACCTTGCTCTTGCTTCTTGCAAAATCCTTCTCGAGGCCTAGGACGGCCCGTCGCTTATGATCCTTCGTGAGGTGGCTGTATCTCATGGTCATTTGCAAAGTCTTGTGACCCAACAGCTCGGCGATCGTTTGGATTGTCTCGCCGCGCAGTGCAAGCCATGAAGCGAACGTATGCCTTAATGAGTGGAAGGTCAGCTTTTGCCTCGGATCAGTGACACCAGCATTGAAGCCGAGGCCGTCAATGACTCTCTCGAAGGCGTTTGATACTTCCTTGATCTTTCTTCCCTGCCGGTCTGTAAAAATATAGGTGTTCGGCGCTCTGGGCATCCGGCTCTCCAGAATCTTGCGAACAGCCTCGGTCATGATTGCATGACGGGTTTCATTGTTCTTCGTATCAACTAGCGCCAGGAGGCTCGTTTCGAAATCTACGTCCTGGACCTTCAGGTTGAAGATCTCGCCCGCTCTGGCCCCTGAATGAAGCGAAATAAGAGCCATGTCGTGGAGCTTCGTATCCTTCAGCTCTCCTGGATTCTTTTTTCTGCGCTTGTCTTGGCGGAGGGCCGCGAGAAGAGTGACAGCTTCCTCGAATGAAAAGAAACGCTGGCGCTGGTTTCTGATGATGGGCTTTTTTACTTTCGAGACAGGATTTTCGCCGGCATAAAGGCCCCAATCACGGGCCTTGTTATATATCTGCCTGACCAAGGCGAGACAGTGGGAAATGGTTTTTGGAGAAAGTCCGGCTCCGACCATCTCAACCTTCATTCTCTCCAGGTCAAAGGGCGAGATGCCATCCATGCGCCTCTCTTCAAAACGATGCTTCAGATGGTTATCATACCGGGACTTGTCCTCTGCGCCCTTACCTTTTTTATTATCTTCGGACCATTCCTGATAGCGCTTGGCAATATCCCGAAAGAGTGGAGCGCTCTTCTTTTTCTTGGGGAGGTCCTGGCCGTGGCGCATGGATCTCAGTCGCTCGGAGCGAACCTGGGAAGCAAGGACTGCCGAATATCCATCAGATTGCCATCCGACTTTTTCCCAGACGAGCTTTTTGTCGGACTTATATGTGATGTCATAACAGATATCGGGCTTATTCTTGAACTTTCTGACCTCGGCCTTTCGTTCATAGACACCGGTAAACCTAGTTCTCTTTCTCTCCATGGCAGCAGCCTCACAGGACGATGAAAGATTTCTTGCTAACCTATTGCTAACCTGTTCGATGAATAATGATGATTTTGGATGATCGATAGCCCAAAGGTCATCTATCGTAAGTATCTATTTTATATTTATAATTATGTCAAATTATTTTTAATGATAACCATAAAGAAACCGACTAAAGGGGCTCATAACCCAAAGGTCGGTGGTTCGAATCCATCCCCCGCTACCAGAAAATAGTCAAGGGGTCAGGAGGTTTCCGGACCCCTTGTTTTTTGCCCTCGACTTCAATATCCAACTCCCTTTCCAACCATTCACTGCGAAAACGACAATGCCCTTATTCCCCGATGAAACAGCGCTACTAATCGATCCGTAACGGATTGCAGGGGCCGTTCAGTATCCGGGTTCGGCAACTGCTTCTTCCCGTATTCGATGAACTGGATTTGTACGCCGGAGCAGAAGATTACAGTCGATCATTGGCGGAAAGGAAAAAGGCAGAGCTTTTAGACTCTGCCTTCCCTCACTTCCTCCTTTTTTGCGGTAACTTACTTTCGGAATCTCCTCATCCCTGCCAGTCCAATAAGTCCCAATCCCAGAAGAAGCATGGTGACGGGTTCGGGAACACTGAAACTTCCTCCCGTAACGCTAATCCTGACCAGCATATCGTCGTGATTGTCGTCAGGACCTGCTCCGCCGTCATCCAGGAAGATCCAAACGAATTGGCCGCTCGTAGGGCCTCCCACGGCATTAATCGGATTGAAGCTCACAAAGAAGTTGGGCCCGGCAGTGCCAGCGGAATCATCCGGATTGAGCCCGTTTACAACCGATCCAGCGTTATTGTTATAGTCGAAACTGAAGTTCAGCAGACCGGGGTTGGCCATTACGTTAAAACTGGAAAACGGCGACCCGGCATTCGGCGCGATATTGGTTCCACCAGGATGGTCGAAATACTCCACCCCATTAAAATTAAATTCGTTGTGAAAGCCGGCTTCAGCACCGAAATATTCTAGCGTGAGTTGTGTGGCTCCACCGGCGATGAGGTAGATTTGACCACCGTAATACCCGGCAATCTGAGGTCCTGCAAACACCCCTGGAATGAATTCGTTGTTTAAGCCACTTGGAATCGATCCCGCTGTTATGGCACCTGCGCTAGTGGCTAGTGCCACCACAAGTCCCACCGCTAAGATAAACTTGAGAATATGTTTCATAAGCACCTCCTTTTTATGGATTGCATAATTGAATCTATTGATTGGCCAGATTCGTCAGCTAAGTCGCAATTTGTAACACAGGATACTGAAGTTAGGAGAATTCGCTGCAGAAGGAATATGAGGCCTGATAGAAAAATAGATGAACTGTTTTTTTTATGTAAAGCATATCGCTTGCCAATTTCACAACGTATTAATTTATATGAATAATCTATATTTTCCCCTGCGTCAGGCATCCCAAAATTTGTCGGCTTGTTTTACAGTTTTAAGTACAGTATTTACCAGTGTTGATAACTAGTCATTTAATTCTGCATGATTGCAATAAAAATGGTTGCGTAGAGTACATGTAAATCAAGGCGACATTTTTCGGCTTCTGCATATGATTGAGCAGTTTCAAATTTGGACTTATTGTATCTAAGGTATTTCGAAATGAAAAATCAGGGTTTTCCTCAGATTGAAACAAGAAACACTTCATCAGCAGTCGAGGAGATGAAAAAAGGGGAAGGAGCGAAGCGGGGCTTCGCAGCAAGGATGGTTCGACATGCTCACCATGGCAGATCAAGTTACATAACTGATTCTCATGGTGACTTGCCTGTCCTGAGCTTATCGAAGGGCGCGCACTGACCCCGCCTGCAAGGCGGGGCTTGCGGGACGCGCCCCCGGTCAACGGGGCTTGTAATACTGCATCGCCTCGGGGATCTGGGACTCGATATCCCTGATTCTCGACTCGGGGGCCGGGTGCGTGGAGAGAAATTCCGGAGGCCGCGAGCCGCCCCTGGCGTTCATGCGCTGCCACAGGGCAACGGCCCCGCGGGGGTCATAGCCCGCCTTGGCCATGAGAACAAGCCCGATGCGGTCCGCTTCCGATTCATGGAGGCGGCTGTAGGGCAGCAGGAACCCGACCTGGGTCCCTACGCCATAGGCCTGCATGAAGATGTCCGAGGTGACCCCGGGATTTCCGGCGAGCGCCAGGGAAAGCCCGATGGCTCCAAACTGGGCAAGCAGGCCCTGGCTCATTCGCTCATTGCCGTGCTTTGCGATGGCATGAGCCACCTCGTGGCCCATGACGACAGCCAGGCCGTTTTCATCCTGCGAAATAGGGAGCAGGCCCGTGTAGACGGCCACTTTGCCGCCAGGCATGCACCAGGCGTTGACCGTTTTGTCGTCCTCGATCAGGTTGAATTCCCACTTGTAATTCTGTATGTCCGCTCCACGGCCCGTTTCACCCAGCAACTGCTCGGAGGCCGCCGCAATCCGTTGCCCTACACGGCGAACCATGTTCACCTTCACCATGTCCGTTGACAGTTTCGATGACTTTAATACCTTGCCGTACTCCTGGTAGCTCATGGTGGCCAGATCGGAATCGGGTACGAGATGCAGCCCCCTTCGCTCCGTCACGGGAGCGGAGGCGCAGGAAAAGAGAAAGAGAGTCAGATACAAAAGGATGGCGATCTCTTTGAAGATCCGGATCGGCTCGCGCGGTACCGTGTTCATGACAACACCTCCATGTCTTGCTGGAAACCTGTTTTATTATAATACAAAAAACATGGAATCTGAAGTATCGGATTGAAGGACGTGCTGCAACGGGGTTACGGCGTGCCTGAAAGGACGAGAAGGGTTGATTGCAGGGCAGGGGGGCTATGCGGAATTTCGGTAGGATGACTGCGGTGTGCCCTCTTTCTTGTCGGCCGTCTCCGTCGAAATAAAGATCCCCCTCGCAACGGACTTCCCCTTTTTGTCGACATACTTGACGGTTGCCCGGATCCCCGGCGGAATCTCGGCGGGAGAGACGGCATCCAGGTCCACCTTCACAACGGTGCTGTCGTCATAGTTGAGCTCCATGTACGTATCCCTGGTTCTCACGGTCATTGTCTTCGTTTGGGTATTGACGGCAAGGATTTCACCGGAGAGGTGTTTGACACGGACAGTCTTTTTCCGATCTGCGGATTTCTTTTCGGCTGCGACTGTCGCTTTCCTGGGGGCCGTTTCCGGGGATTGACCGCAAGCCACAAAGAGAAGGCCGATCGAAACGAGGATTGTATAGCAGAGGGTTCGGATCTTCACCGGCATTCCTTTGACGGAGGTTTCCAGGACGCTTGCTTGCGAATTGACGACAAAATCGATGTGGCTCTCAAGAGTGTCGCATTTTCGAACATTTAGCTACCGGAGGGGCATCGAATCCCGATGCCCCTCCGGTAAGCCTGTCCTGTGATGGTTTATCGAGCAGCTTACTTCTTCTCGGGGGCCTTCTTCTCCTCGGCCTTCTTGGGCTCTGCCTTCTTGGCCTCGGCTTTCTTGGGCTCTGCCTTCTTGGCATCTTTCTTCGCGGGCTTCTTCTCGGCCTTCTTGGGCTCGGCCTTCTTGGTCTCTGCCTTCTTGACGTCAGCCTTCTTATCTGCAGCCTTGTCCGCGGGCGCTGCCGCTTTTTCCTGGGCCGGCTTGGCTGCCGGAGCAGCCTGGGCAAAGCAAAGACCCGTCGTCGCAACCACGAACATCGTGGCAAACAGGATTGCGAGAACCTTCTTCATTTGTTGTCACCTCCTTTCCTTTGTTCTTGTCTGTACCCTTATCAAGGAGCATGCCATTCGACACACGCGTTATATCTCCATTAATTCTAATACGTTAAGAAATTGCCTTCCTGCTCATCGAGACTCTTTTTTACGTTTTCACAAACTGTCTTCCTAATTTTGGACGATACTGACATTATTCGAATAATAAGCGGTTTTCTTTCAGTTTTCTTTCACGAATCTGCAAGCGAAGCGGGATGTCGTTCGATCCTGAAGGGGGCTGCATGCGCACCCTGATGATCTTTTAATCGAATCCTGCTGACCGGGTACAACTCATGCGGGACCCGCCATGCGGGCAGTGACAGGAGGGCAGTGCTGTCCGGGTAGTTTCAGCGCGGAACGGCTTGCCCTGCAAACGGGGGACTGCACGTTCCGAAACACGGGCCGCGACGAATGCCGGACGCCATCCGATCGATAAAAATGGAATGGAATTGGGGATTTTAAAAAGAAGAAGGGGTACCGGCTTACCGGTACCCCTTTGCAACACTGACTCATCGGAAAATGAAGCCAGATGCTTACTTCTTCTCGGGGGCCTTCTTCTCGTCGGCCTTCTTGGGCTCTTCCTTCTTGGCTTCGGCCTTCTTGGGCTCGGCCTTCTTGGCATCTTTCTTCGCGGGCTTCTTCTCGGCCTTCTTGGGCTCGGCCTTCTTGGCGTCCTTCTTGGGCTCGGCCTTCTTGTCGTCAGCCTTCTTGGCATCGGCCTTCTTCTCGGGAGCCGGAGCGGCCTTATCTGCCGGCTTTGCGGCCGGAGCAGCCTGGGCGAAGCACAGACCCGTCGTCGTCACCACGAACATCATGGCAACCAGGATTGCGAGAACCTTCTTCATTAAATGTCACCTCCTTCCAGTTTGTTTTGCATGTGGCATTTTACAAGGAATGTGCCAGAAGATATAATCGAAAAATGAATAATGTTATCAATATGATACGAAAATGAAAAAAACAGTGGAAGGGAGAATCTTTACAAATACAAGAAAATCCTTACCGATTCAGGAACTAAAGGACTTTTTCCGGAATAATGTTACAATAATTGGAGTTCATGTGACACTATTGGGAGACTATCATGTGGCTGCGACTTGGGACTGCAGGGATATTCATTATTTATTTAATTAAAGCAACTACTTGCAGTTATGATGTTTCAGGAGGGGTATACTTTGTCTGAAACATATTACCCCTGAGCATGTCGATTCAAGCCATATTTATCCCAGCGATATGCGAAGGCCCTGTAGCTCATATTCAAAAGCCTGGCAGCCCTGGCTCCGACGTTGTTGGCCTTCTCCATGGCCTTCTGCAGCAAATCCTTTTCGAGTTCCTCATAGCTGATCCCGGCATCGGGGAGCTCCTCCTTCAGGATGAGTTTCACGCCGTTGCGTTTCTCCGGAGCATCCAGCTCGTGCTTCTTCCAGCTGTACCAGAATGCGTCATAGTTCATATCCAGCAGCCGTGCGGCCTTGGCAAGCACGTTATTCGACTTTGCCATGGCTTTCACGAAGAGCTCCTTCTCCAGCTCCTCGAGGTCGATCCCCTCGTCGGGGATCTCGATGCCCATGGCGGGGCGAGGCGCCGTCCTCAGTTCCCCCCGGATATCACAGAGGCCGATCGTATCGGACTCGCACATCAAAACGGCCTTCTCCAACACGGACTGGAGTTCACGGACGTTGCCGGGCCAATGATAGTTGACGATCGCTTTCATCGCCCCGTCATCGATCTTCAGGATATTCTTTCCGCAATCCTGGTTGAACTTCTGCAGGAAGAAGTTGGCGAGATCGGGGATGTCTTCTCTTCGCTCACGCAACGGGGGCATCTGGATGGTAACGACCTTGAGCCGGTAGTAGAGATCCTCGCGAAAATGGCTGTGCTTCATCTCGTGGAGAAGGTCCTTGTTCGTGGCGGATACGATCCTCACATCAACCTTGATCGCTTCGCGACCGCCGACTCGCATGATTTCGCGCTCCTGCAGCACCCGCAGGATCTTGGATTGGGTCATCATGGGGAGATCCCCGACTTCGTCCAGGAATATCGTCCCGCCGTTTGCGGCTTCGAACAGCCCCTTTTTGCGCTGGGTGGCGCCGGTGAAGGCGCCGGGCTCGTACCCGAACAGTTCGCTCTCGAGGAGCGTTTCCGGGATGGCGGCACAGTTGATGGCCATGAAGGCTTTCTCGCGGCGCCCGCTGTTGTAGTGGATGGCTTTGGCAATCAATTCCTTGCCCGTTCCGCTTTCCCCCAGGATCAGAACCGTGGCCGGGCTGTCGGCGACTTTTCGGATGATGTAAATGATGTCCTTGATCGACTTGGAGTGCCCGATGATTCCCTGGATACTGAACATGTCATGCAGGGCCTTGCGCAACTCGAGATTGCGCTGCATCAGTTCCTTGCGCTCGAGTGCGCGACGGATCGCAAGAAGCACGACTTCCCTGTCGAGCGGTTTCGTCAGGTAGTCGAAGGCGCCTTTCTTCATGGCGTCGACGGCCGAATCAACCGTGCCGAAGGCGGTCATGATGAGCACCGTCGGTGCCTGCTTGAGACTCCTGAGTTTCTCGAGGAGCTCGATGCCATCCATCTTCCCCATCTTGAGGTCCGAGAGCACCACGTCCGGTTCATACGTTCTGGCGAGCTTCATGGCTTCCTCGCCGGATGCGGCGGCGTACGTCTCATGTCCTTCGTCGGAAAGGATGGTCTTGAGGATGTCCCGCTGAAGGGGTTCGTCGTCTACGATCAGGATGACCGCCATGAATTTTCGTCTCCTCCTTAACCCGCCGTTGTCCGGTCCGGTTCCATTTCAGAAAGGGGAAGGCTGATCGTCGCCTCGCTGCCGTGGCCCTCTGTGCTCACGAATTCGATCTTTCCCCCGTGTTCTTCGATCACGCGCTTGGTCATGGCAAGGCCCAGACCGAGTCCCTGGCTCTTTGTCGTGAAGAAAGGCTCGAAAATCCGCGCGAGGTTCTCCTCGGACACGCCGACCCCCGTGTCGCTCAGTCTCAGCACGAACCAGCCGTCACGGACGTTCGCGTCGATCGTCAGTGTCCCGCCGTCGGGCATGGCCTGAAAGGCATTGGTCACCATGTTGAAGAGGCAGCTTTTCATGAGTTCCGCGTCCATGCGGAGCTGCGGCAGTGCATTGTAATTTTCGACGATCCGGATACGATCGCATTCCGCCTTGGCCTTCACGATCTCGACGACATCGGCAAGCAACTCCTGCGCCTGAACGGGCTGAAGATCCAGTTTCAGGGGCTTCCCGTAGTCGAGGAAATCCCGGACGAGCCGATCGAGCCGATGGATCTCCTCTTTCATGCTCTCCACGAGTTTTTCAAAACCCTCGGACTGGGCAGCGTTTCCGGGACGGTATTTCGTCTTGATGTGATCGATTGAGAGGCTGATGAAATTCAACGGGTTGCGGATCTCGTGGGCGATTCCCCGGGCGAGCTGCCCCACGGCGGAGAGGTGCTCCGCCTCGCGGAGTCGTTCTTCGAGCCGCCGTTGTTCCCGGAGGCGCTGGACCATGTAGTTGAAACTCAGCGTCAGGTCCCCGATCTCGTCCTTTCGCTCCACCGGGAGGTTCTGGTTGAGATCGCCGGCCGCCACCTTGCGGGCTGCCTCGACGACGTTGTGAATGGGTCCGGTGTACCACATGGACAGAAACGTCGAGAGCAGAATCCCTATGGCGAAAACGGACAGGGCCGCGATGATCCGCTTTGTTGTGTTGCGCCGCATCGTTTCCTGCAGGTTTTCGACATTGATCTGAAGGTGGATGTACCCGTAGTGCGCCTGGCCGGCGATGACGGGGATGATGACATTGTAGGCCTTGCCTTCCTGGTCGACGGCAGGCTCCCCGAGTTCGGCCTTGATAATGAGTTCCTTTTTCTTCTCGCTCACCGGAGTGCCGACCTTTTTGGGGTTGGTGCTCGCGATGATTTCGTCGGCATTGCTGATGATGGAGATCTCCTTGATCCCCTTGGTCTTGAGCGATGCCAGGTACTGCTCCAGTCGCGTCTCGCTCGTGGCCCCCCCCGTCACCTCCTCGACACCCACCTGAACGGCCTGTGCCAGTTCGGCCGTCTGGCCTTCGATCTGGGCCATCAGGTTCTTTTCGGACTGCCAGTAGATGGTGATCAGGGTGACCAGCAGGATCGCGGTCATGAAGAGCATCATGAGGATGAGCTTCTTATTGAGGGAAAGGTTGAGGAAAAAGGTCTTGAACATTCTACCGAGTTCGTCGTCCTCCTGACTGATGAAAACGATACGGCTCTCAATTCCCGGCGCCCCGGTGCGAGGAATTTTAACGGGTCGACAGGGCCGGACCGGGGTTGGGTACCCGACGCCCCGCCGGCCTCACCCTTAGCATCAAAGCATGGCGCCTGTCAACGCCGCAACGCGGTGCGCCGTGGGGGCAACCTGCCGACTCTTCCATTGATTTTTCACCGCCGGCCTTCTATAATCGGGTCCCGTTTCGGTTAAAGGTTCCCCCCTTCGGGACAGGAGTGACCGCCGTGAGCCATCTTTCGACAGGCCGTTTTCTGAGGCACCGGGACCGGTGGATCACTCCCGTCGTGGTCATGCGGTTTTCCTTCCTGTCGTTCATGCGAAACCGGGACCTTCATGCGGCCGCCACGCTGGCGTTCTACGGCATGTTCGCTTTGATCCCCCTTTGCCTGGCCGTCCTGTTCCTGCTCAGCCAGTATTTCGTATCCTCACAACGGGCAAGCCGGGCCATCGAGAATCTCATCATTCAAATCGTTCCCCACTACTACGAGGTCATTCTCCGGGAGGTCTTCTCCCTGGCGGAGCAAAGGACCATCGGCTTTATCGGCCTCATCCCGCTGCTGTGGTCCGTCGTCCCCCTGGTCAGCACGATCCGCACCGGCTTCATCAACGTCTTCAAAACGGAACGCAACGCCGGGTTTTTCCGGGAAAAGCTCATCGACTTTCTCACCGTCCTGATCCTTCTTCTTCTGTTCATCGGCCTTGTGGGCGGACAGATTCTTTACGACACGGCCCTGGGCGACTATCTGGCCCGGAAGAGCGGGTTCCTGGGAGCTCTGAACGACGTGGTTCCCCCCTTGGCAGGAGCCCTGTTCCTCGCCCTTTTTTTCATGGTCTTCTCCCCGGTCCGTCTCGAGTGGTGGAATATCCTCGTGAGCGCGATTTTCACCGCAGGGCTCTGGTCCGTCGTACGACCGCTTTTCGTGGCGTTCTTGCAGTACAATCCCGATTATGGATTTGCATTCGGCTCTCTCAAGGCGGTGTTCGTCCTGGTCGTCTGGATCTACTACACCTTTGCCGTGATCCTGTTCGGGACGGAGCTCCTGGCCAATATCCGCCGCAGGGAGGCCCTTCTGCTGTCGAGGTTTTTCGAGGACAGAAAATTGGGTGACGCCCCGTTTCCCGCGGTGCCTTCCCGCTTCATCCGATCCCACGAACCCGGCGAAATCATTTTCGAGGAAGACAGCGCGGGCCGGGAAATGTTCTACGTCCTTTCGGGCTCGGTACGAATTCTCAAAAAGGGGATTCTCCTCAGGGAGATGACCGCCGGGAACTATTTCGGGGAGATGGCCATGCTGATCCAGACCCCGAGAACGGCAGCGGCCGTGGCATCCGCTCCGGACACCAGGCTTGTGGTTATTTCGGAGTCCAACCTCGAAACCATCCTGAGGGAGAATCCGAAGATCGTGGTTTCTTTTCTCAAGGAGATGTCCGCCCGCCTCCGGTCGCTCAACGAAAAGGTCGACGACCTGTCCGAGAGCTGCGGGCGCAGAGATGGGAAGAGGGATTCCTGACCCCTTCGTCCCGGGTTCGCGCGGATGGCGGGAATCCCTGCTTTACAAAACCAGGCTTCAATGCGCGTTTAAGCGGTTTCATGCCCCGGGGGGGAGGGCGCTCCTCGCCGGGAAAACGGAAGAGGAGGTCAATCTGATGAAAATCGCCGTTTCCTCGACGGGGCCCGAACTGCACGACCTCGTGGACCCCCGATTCGGTCGCTGCCGTTATTATATCTTCTACGACGAGAGCACGGGTTTGCACGAATCAAAAGAAAATACCGCCGGGATGCATTGAATCACCCGAGGAACGGCTACCGGGCACATCGTAGCCGGCGAAAACGTGGACTGCGTCGTCACGGGGCACATCGGGCGGAATGCGGCGGCTTTGCTCAAAGGGGCAGGGGTCAGAATCTTCCTGGGGGCGTCCGGACCGGTGAAATCCGCCATCGAGGCCTTCAAAAAGGGCAAACTGGAAGAGAAGCTCTGACCCTTCCAAAGACAAGAGCCCCATCCCTTTGCCGAAACGGCAGTCCCCGGGATGGGGCTCTTGTCTTTCCTGATGCCTGGAGCCTGATGCCTGCGGCCTCCAGGCCGCTAGAAGGAGTGTTCCGGTCCGGGGAACGTACCCTTCTTCACTTCGTCGATGTACTGCGTGACGGCACCCTTGATCTGCACATTCAGGTTTGTGTACTTCTTGACGAACTTCGGCGTGAAACGCTCGAAGAGACCCAGTATGTCGTGAACCACCAGCACCTGTCCGTCGCAGTGCACCCCGCCCCCGATCCCGATCGTGGACATGGAGAGCGATGCAGTGATCTTTTCCGCCAGCGCCGCGGGAACGCATTCCAGCACGATGGAAAACGCTCCGGCATCCTCGAGGATTTTGGCATCCTCCAGGAGTTTCATCGCCGAGGGGTGATCCTTCCCCTGAACCTTATAGCCCCCGAGCTGGTGCACGGACTGCGGCGTGAGCCCGACATGGGCCATGACGGGAATCCCGGCCTGGGCGATCCTGCGTGTCACCTCCGCGACCTCGCGCCCGCCCTCCAGTTTCACCCCGTGTGCGCCTGCTTCCTGCATGAAGCGTCCCGCGTTGCGGACGGCCTCCTCCACGGAAACCTGATAGGACATGAACGGCATGTCGGCGATCACCATGGCCCGATTCACGGCCCGCGTGACGGCCTTTGTGTGGTGAAGCATGTCCTCCATGGTCACGGGAAGGGTGCTGTCATAACCCAGGACCACCATCCCCAGGGAATCCCCTACGAGGATGAGATCGATCCCCGCCTCGTCCATGGCGGCCGCCGTCGGGTAGTCATAGGCCGTCAGCATGGAGATCTTTTCCCGCTTCTTCTTCATGTCCCGAACCGTCGCCGTGGTGACCCGCGTGATTTTAACCTGAGTGCTCATCCTCCCTTGCCTCCTTCAATATCAGGCGGATTTCCGCCAGTTGTTCATCCTTCAAGATCCCTTTTCGGGCAGCCACATCGACGGTGAACAGCCCCATCTCGCGATAGATATTCAACAGCTCCGGAAAGCGCGTGCGGAATCCCTGCATGTGTTTTCGGACAGTTCCCCCGTCACCCCTCGCGATCGGCCCCGTGAGCGACGGGATCGTGCCCTTGCTTTCCAGATTCTCGATCGTTCCTTTGACCAGGGGCCAGAAAGCCCGGATCGCATCCTCGCGGGAAAGGCCCATCCGCCCGTAGATCTCCTCCACGAGATACATGAGCGTCACGAGATAGTTGGAGGCCATGCAGGCGGCCGCGTGATAGAGGGCCTTGTCCTCACCCGGGACGTGAAAGGGTCTGCCGCCGAGATCTTCGACGATCCGGCAAGCCCAGGGCAGTATCTCCTCATCGGCTGTAATACCGAATGTGCTGCCCGGGATCTTCCCGATGGCGCTTTCCACGTCGGCAAAGGTCTGGAGAGGGTGAATGCAGGCGGTCCGGGCCCCTCGAAGGCTTGCCGCGCGGAGCAAATCGAGCCCCCCGGCCCCGCTTGTGTGAACCACCTTGTCTCCCTTTCCCACCGCGCCGCCTTCCGCGATGGTCTCGCAGGCAGATGAAATCGCGTCGTCGTTGGTTGTGATCAGTATGCAGTCGGCACCGCGTGCCGCACGCACCAGGTCGGTCGTCGGCTCGCCACCCGTGCAGGCGACGGCCCGCTGCGCCTCTTCCAGGATAAGGTCAGCGACATACACGATGTCATGGCCGGCGCGTTTCAACAGGCAGCCCACGGCCGTCCCGACCTTGCCGGACCCGAGAATGGCGATACGCTCCTTTTTCTTTAGCTCTCCCATCCGTCCCCCTATGCAAAAAAAGCCACCCCTGCTGCGCAGGGAAGGCTTCTACACACCTCAATCGTGCGAATGGCTGTCCGTTCCCGTCCCAGTCCTCGAAGCGGATCCAAGCGGTTGTGTCCCTGTTAGCATGGTCATCGCCGCCTGTCAAGCATCGCTTCCCAACCGGCAGACGACGGCCGGCGACGAGCCTTGTTTCTAAATTGCTTGTCAACGGAAAGCGGATTCCCTATAGTGAAGCCCATGGAGAACAGGCCACGTGAACGCATCTCCGTGAAATTGATGGTCTTCGATCTCGACGGGACACTGGCCGATACGGGGGCCGACCTCGCAGGCTCCGTGAACCGGACCCTCCAGGCCCTGGGAATCCCGAGACGGCCGGATGCGGAAATCCTCGGCTTTGTCGGCGACGGGGTCAGGAAGCTCATCGAGAGGGCCCTGGGCGAGCCGCACCGGGATCGCTTCGCAGAGGCCCTGGAGCGATTCAACGGCATCTATGCCGACCACCTGCTCGATCACACGGGCCTCTACCCGGGTGTCACGGACGTGCTTCGTCATTACGGCGGCAAGGACATGGTCCTCATAACCAACAAGGGCCTCGATTTCACCCTGGCCCTCTGCCGCGGTCTCGGAATCGCCGGGTTTTTCAAACAGATCATCGCCGGGGATTCGAACGAGTTCATGAAGCCGGACCCCCGGCTGCTGCTGCCGCTCTTCGGGATATTCAAGGCCGGACCCGCAGAGACCCTGATCGTCGGCGACGGGGTGAACGACATCCTGCTCGCCCGAAACACGGGCGCCCGGAGTTGTGCGTTCCTCAACGGTCTCGGGAAACGGAAGGACCTGTTGAGCCTCGAACCGGATTTCACCATCGAACGGATGATTGATCTCAAGGAAATCGCCTTTTAACCGCAAGGAAGCATGCTGACCTCAAAGCTATTGACCAAGGTTCGGAAAACGATCAGGAAGCACGGCATGCTCCGAAAGGGGGATCACGTCCTGGTCGGGTTGTCGGGAGGCGCCGACTCGGTGGCCCTTCTCGCGGTGCTGAACCGTCTGAGTCCCGCCTTCGGGATTTCCCTCACGGCAGCCCATTTCAACCACAAAACCAGGGCTTCCGAATCGGATCGGGACGAGGCCTTCGTGCGGGCCCTTTGCAAATCCGTCGGGGTCGCCCTGATCTGCGGGTCCCTCAAAGACACAGCAAGGCCCCGGGGGATTTCCGTCGAGGATTATCTCCGTCGAAGACGCTACGGATTCCTCGAGAAAGCACTTCGAAAAGCGGGGGCCACCCGGATTGCGCTGGGTCACCATCAGGGCGACCAGGCCGAGACGGTTCTCATGAACATCATCCGGGGCGCGGGGCTCAACGGACTTTCGGGAATTCCCCCCGTCCGAAACGGGGGCACGTTCATCCGACCTCTCATCGAGTGCTCGCGCCGGGAGATCGTCGATTGCCTTGCAGCAGAGGGACTTTCCTTCGTCGATGACAGTTCCAATACCGATGAGCGGTTCCTTCGCAACCGAATTCGTTTCAGCCTCATCCCGGAGCTGGAGAAGCGGTTCAACCCGTCCATCGGCGAAACACTCTGCCGGCTCGCGGACGTCATTCGGACTGAAAATGATTATATGACGGAGCAGGTACAGATTCGACTTTCGCGCTGGCGGGAGGGCAGGGGCCTGGAAAATCCCACGGAAGTTCCCATCGAAGAGCTGACGAGCCTGCATCCGGCCCTGCAGCGAAGAACGATTCTGGAAATCGCCCGGGACGTATCCGCCGGGGATGCCGCCATCGGGTTGGAACACGTAGAGGCCGTGCTGGATATGGCGGGTGGAGCAAATCCGGGTGGATCGCTGGATCTGCCGGGAGGGCTCCGGGTCGGAAGATCGTACGGTCTTCTCGAATTCCGCCGGGTCTCGCGACTTGGCGGGCGGCCCCGCGGGGAGACTGAACCGGAAGACCCGGGGGAGCCGTACCGGTTCGAAGTTTCCATCCCGGGCACTGTCCGCATCCCCGGGGGAGCGATGTGCATCCGGTTCCGTGAGCTCAGGAGGGCGCCGGCCGACCTTTCGACGCAGCGAAAGGCCTACCTGGATATGGAACGGATTGCATTCCCGCTCGTCGTCCGCAACATCTTGCCGGGAGACCGCATCCAGCCCCTGGGCATGAAGGGTACACGGAAACTCAAGTCGATTTTGATCGACGAGAAGATCCCGAGGGGACTCAGGGGCCGGATTCCCGTTGTGGCCGACGGTATTTCCGTCCTCTGGGTGCCGGGTGTGCGTCTGTCGGAAAGGGTGCGCGTAGGGAAGGGAAGCAAACGCATCCTGAGCGCAGAAATCGTTTGAAAATTTAACGATGTTGGTATAATTAACACGTTTTACATCCGGGTGACGGGAATTCGGGATCTCGAGAGCCCGTTTTCAGCTCTCACGGCCTGTCATCCGGTACGGCTGCCAGATTGACAACCCCTATCATGGAGGAAATCGAGGATTGAATCCTTTACAGAAAAATATCGCACTCTGGCTGATCATCAGCCTTATCTTCGTGCTGCTCTACAACCTCTTCAACCAGCCGAAGAACTCCCAGGAAGGCGTCATCTTCAGTGACTTCATCGCCGCGGTCGAGCAGGGCCAGGTCGTGGAAGTCAGCATCCAAGGCGAGAACATTTCGGGAAAGTTCCTCAACGGGAAGAGCTTCAAAACCTACGCCCCGAAGGAAGCAGGTGTCGTGCCTCTGCTCAAGGAAAAGGGGGTGAGGATCGCCGCCAAGCCCGCCGAAGAACAGGCGTGGTACATGACGGTGCTCATCTCCTGGTTCCCGACCATCCTGCTCATCGGTATCTGGATCTTCTTCATGCGGCAGATGCAATCCGGGGGCGGGAAGGCCATGTCGTTCGGAAAGAGTCGGGCCCGGCTGATGACGGACCGCTCCAAGAAAGTAACCTTCAACGACGTGGCCGGAATCGACGAGGCCAAGGCCGAACTGCAGGAGATCATCGACTTTTTGCGTGACCCCAAAAAGTTCACCCGCCTCGGCGGACGGATCCCCAAGGGGGTTCTTCTCGTGGGGTCACCGGGTACGGGGAAAACGCTTCTTGCCCGGGCCATTGCCGGTGAAGCCGACGTTCCCTTCTTCACCATCAGCGGATCGGACTTCGTCGAGATGTTCGTCGGCGTCGGCGCCTCCCGCGTGAGGGACCTTTTCACGCAGGGCAAGAAGAACGCCCCCTGCATCATCTTCATCGACGAGATCGACGCCGTCGGACGCCACCGCGGCGCAGGGCTGGGAGGCGGCCACGACGAGCGAGAGCAGACCCTGAACGCGCTTCTCGTCGAGATGGACGGATTCGAATCCAACGAGGGCGTCATCCTCGTTTCGGCCACGAACCGCCCCGACGTCCTCGACCCGGCGCTGCTGCGCCCCGGCCGATTCGACCGCCAGGTCATCGTGCCGCTGCCCGACGTGAAGGGAAGGGAGAAAATCCTCGAGGTGCACATGCGCAAGACCATTGTCGCCGAGGACGTGGACGGGAAAGTGATTGCCCGCGGGACCCCGGGCTTTTCCGGCGCCGACATCGAAAACCTCGTCAACGAGGCCGCGCTCCATGCAGCCCGCCTGGGCAAGGAAAAGGTCACCATGGTGGACTTCGAGTACGCCAAGGACAAGGTCATGATGGGCGCCGAGCGCAAGAGCATGGTCATCAGCGAGCAGGAGAAGCGGATCACCGCCTATCACGAGGCGGGCCATGCTCTCGTGGCAAGGATGCTTCCCGGCACGGACCCGATCCACAAGATCACCATCATCCCCCGCGGCAGGGCGCTCGGGCTCACCCAGCAGCTTCCCATCGACGAGAAGCACACGTACCCCAAACGCTACCTCCTGAATACCATTTCCATCCTGCTGGGCGGGCGCGCCGCAGAGGAGCTCGTCCTGGATGACTTCACGACAGGGGCCGGAAACGACATCGAGAGGGCAACGGACCTTGCCCGGAAGATGGTCTGCGAGTGGGGCATGAGCCCCCAGCTGGGCCCCATGAGCTACGGGAAAAAGGAAGAGCAGATTTTTCTCGGCCGGGAGATCGCCACGCACAAGGACTACAGCGACGAGACGGCCAAGAGGATCGACGCCGAGATCGCCGAAATCATCTCATCGGGGTATGAAAAAACGAAGTCCATCCTGTCCGAGAACCTGGCCACCCTGCACAGGCTTTCCGACGAGCTCATCAAGCGGGAAGTGCTGAACGCAGAGGACCTCGATGCCATCATCAGCGGGCGCGTTCTGCCGGAACAGGAAAAGACGGAAGGCCCCGAGACAGTCCATTAGACAGACCGGCCAACCGGTGGGTGCCCGCCGGCCCAGTCAGCAGGCGCCTTATGCAGAGCCCGACACGGTGCGTTTCCTTCTGCCTGGGAGCGCACCCTTTTTTTAGAGGCAACCCTTGAAGAACCGCATCCGCCCCCTTCCCGTAACGTCGCTTCACGAGGCCGAGAACTGCATGAGAAAGATCGGCGTCGAACCCTACGGGATTGCCTCGATGGGGCCCAAGATGAGACACTGGAACCTGCTCATCGAGGGGCTCAAGCCGAAAGTGGCCAACATCATCAAGCAGGAGATGCTCTCGCTGGGAGGCGATGCCGCCGTATCGCGAGGCTCCGTCGACTGCAGCACCGAGAAGACGGACGTGCTCATCATGGGCACCGGGAAACAGATTCATCGCTTCATCGAAAAGGCCGGTCTCCAGCCCTTCGGGTTGAAGGCCATCGCCTCCGATCTCCAGGAGCTGCTCCGCAACCTGTCGAAGGAGTCCTTTGAGCTGAAAACGCCCCGGCGCGCAATCGGGCTTTCGAAGCGTACCCTCGTCATGGGGGTGCTCAACGCAACCCCGGACTCCTTCTCCGACGGCGGCACGATCACCTGCGAGGAGGAGGGGCTGCGGCAGGCCATGAAATTGCTCGACGAGGGGGCGGACATCCTCGACGTGGGCGGGGAGTCCTCCCGTCCCGGCGCAGAACCGGTCCCCCTCCGGGAAGAGCTCCGCAGGGTGGTGCCGCTGATCCGCCGCATCGCCCGCGAGACCGACGTCCCCCTGTCAATCGACACCACGAAGGCCGAGGTGGCTCGTCAGGCCATCGACGCGGGGGCCGAGATCATCAACGACATCACGGCCCTCCGGGGAGACGCCAGAATGGCCCGGGTAGCCGCCTCTGCGGGCGTGCCGGTGATCCTCATGCACATGCGCGGGTCCCCCGCGACCATGCAGAAAGGCGATCTCGCCTACACGTCGCTCATCGGGGAGATCCGCGATTTCCTCGCGGACCGGATCGAGAAGGCCTCCTCTTCGGGAATCGCGGCGGACAATCTGATCGTCGATCCGGGGATCGGCTTCGGCAAGAGCGTCGACGACAACCTCCGGCTTCTGCGGCAACTCGGGGAATTCAAGGCCCTGGGAAGGCCGATCTGCGTCGGTGTGTCCCGCAAACACTTCACGGGCAAGATCACGGGGGTCTCGCGCCCGGCAGACCGGATCGAGGGGACCGCCGCAGCGGTGACGGCGGCTGTTCTGAACGGGGCCAGCATCATCCGGGTACACGACGTCGGGGCCATGAAGCGCGTCGCCGCCATGGCCGACGCCATCAGGAGAGTCCGATGATCGATGCCGTAGGGGTCGACATTGCCGACGTGAAGCGGATCAAAAACGCACTCGAGCGATGGGGGGACCGGTTCGTGTCAAGGATCTTCTCCCCCCGCGAAGCCCAGTACTGCCGGCTGCACCGGGACGAGGCGCTGCGCTTTGCCGCCCGCTTTGCCGCCAAGGAGGCCTTCATCAAGTGCCTGGGGTCCGCCCGCGGCATCCGCTGGCATGAGATCGAACTGCTCAACGACGGGGCGGGAAAGCCGTTTTTCCGGTTTTCCGAGAGCATCCGGAAAATACTGGAAGGGAAAAAGATCCGAAAGGTCCATGTCAGCATTTCCCACACGGCCGAATACGCCGTGGCGATGGTCGTCTTCGAGCCGGGTCGGGGCAAAGGCAAAAAGCCGCCAGAGAGGAATTGATTTTGAAGCTGATTTCTGATAGTCGGGAGCAGACTCTGGAAGTGGGCCGTCTCATCGGGGCGATCCTCGCAAAAGGGGACATCGTCGCCCTCATCGGGGAGTTGGGTTCCGGGAAGACCTGCCTCGCCCAGGGCATGGCAAAGGGGCTGGGCGTTGCGGAAAACGTCCCGGTTGTGAGTCCCACCTTCACCCTGATCAACGAGTACCCCGGGAAGATTCCTCTTATTCACCTCGATGTCTACCGGCTTTCGGGGCCCCGGGATCTCGAGGACATGGGCTACGAGGAGTATTTCGAAGGCGGCGGGATCGTCGTGATCGAGTGGGCCGAGAAGATCAGGGACATCCTTCCGGCAAGGACCCTTTTTGTCAGCATGCGATACATCGACGAGAACACCCGGGAAATGATCCTGGAGGGACCCGCGGAGAAGATCAGGAAGCTCGAGGAGCTTTTGAGGGTAAATTCCCCGCGCCAGGGTGGCAGGAATTTGCAAACGTAAGGAAGGGGATTACTGGTTGTCATGCCCGCTTACCCCGCAGCAACGTTCGACGAGCCCACGTCGGGCGCTGCGGGGGCTGTGCGTGCAATCGTTTTCAGGAGGATCGATTTCATGGCGTTGATCGTACAGAAATACGGCGGCACCTCCGTTGCCAACCTGGACAAGATCCGGAATGTGGCCGATCGGGTCATCCGCGCAAAAGAAGGGGGAAACAACCTGGTCGTCGTGTTGTCGGCAATGGCGGGTGAGACGGATCGCCTCATCGGGCTTGCCAACCAGGCATCGGAGGGCAAGCCCGACGATCGGGAGTATGATGCCCTGATCGCCACGGGCGAACAGGTGACGGTGACGCTGCTGGCCCTGACGCTCAACCGGTTGGGACACAAGGCCCGTTCGTTTCTGGCTCATCAGGTCAAGATTCACACGGACCGTGCCCACATGAAGGCGCGGATCCTCAAGGTAGATACCCGGGAAATCGAAAGGGAGCTGAAGAAGGGACACGTCGTCGTGGTAGCCGGTTTCCAGGGGGTTGACACGGAAAATCATGTCACGACGCTGGGCCGCGGAGGATCCGACACGAGCGCCGTGGCGCTGGCGGCCGCCCTGAAGGCCGATGTCTGCGAGATCTACACCGACGTGGACGGTGTCTACACGACGGACCCGAACCTCTGCCGGTCGGCCCGCAAACTGGTCAAGGTCTCCTACGACGAGATGCTGGAGATGGCCAGCGCAGGGGCCAAGGTCCTTCATCCCCGCTCCGTTGAACTGGCAAAGAAATACGATGTCCCCATTTACGTGAAATCGTCGTTCACCGATGATGAAGGCACTCTGGTCACGAAGGAGGATGAGGAAATGGAAGCAGTGGTTGTGTCGGGAGTCACCTATGACAGGGATCAGGCGAAGGTCACCGTCGTCCATGTGCCGGACCGGCCCGGCATCGCGGCCCGCCTGTTCACGACGCTGTCGGACCGCAACATCCCCGTGGACATGATCATCCAGAATGCCAGCGTGGAGGCTTTCACGGATCTCTCCTTCACCGTCTCCAAGAAGGACATGAGAGAGGTGGAGCGGCTGATCGGCCCCGTTGCCTCGGATATCGGGGCCCAGGGTGTCCAGTATGACCAGAACATCTCCAAGGTATCCATCATCGGGGTGGGCATGCGCAGCCACGCCGGGGTGGCCTCACAGATGTTTGCGGCCCTCGCCAAGGAAGGCATCAACATTCTCATGATCAGCACTTCGGAGATCAAGATCTCCTGTGTCATCGAGTCCAAGTACACGGAACTGGCCGTCATGGTCCTCCACGAAACCTTCGGGCTGGACCGGAAGTAAATCAATCGCCGCTTGAAACGAGGCCGGGCCGATCTGTCTGTGCAGGTGCGTCCGGCCTTTTCATCGAGGGCAGGGGCTCATGAAACCAGGCAGGGAGCATGTTCTCGGAAGCTTCACCCTTCTTGCCGTAACGGCACTTCTCGTTTTTCTTGCCCTTCCTTCACGGACCCCGTGCGATCCAGGAATCCAGGAGATCCCTTTCGCCGTCGAGAAGCACGGAACGATCGCCGTGGAGATCGCCGGCGAGTCGGGCCGAAACGGAATCTACCATATCCCGAGGGGAACCCCTTTGGCCGCGTTTTTGGACATGGCCGGCATCACGACAGACGGCGGGACCGGAGATGCAAAGAGGTTCGGAGCGATCCAAACGGCGACAACGGTCAACCTGCTGCCGATGCGTTCCGGTATCTCCGTAGAGACCATGGCTGCAGACAAGCGCCTGGCACTCGGCATCGCCATCGACATCAACCGTGCATCGCTGGATGATCTTGCGCTCGTCCCGGGTATCGGCGGGAAAACGGCCGAGAGGATCATGGAGGATCGACGTCTCAACGGGACGATGCGCAAGCTCGAGGAACTCACGCGGGTCAAGGGGATCAAGGAAAAACGACTCGAGAAGTTCCGGAGATATCTCTGCATCGGGTGTTGAACTTCCACTGCGGCTTTGCAACCGTTCGATATCTGTTCCCTTCTTCGCATTTTCCGCCCCTTGCCTAGTTTTGCCTTGACACCGGCGGGCGTCTAACCTATAGTGCCAACGCCTTAATATCCAGTATTCAAGGGAACTTACAGACGGCACCCACTGCCGCTTCACCATGGAAACCGAGGGAGACCACAGTATGCCAAAACGGACAGACATCAAGAAGGTTATGATCATCGGATCTGGCCCGATCGTCATCGGCCAGGCCTGCGAGTTCGACTATTCGGGCACCCAGGCCTGCAAAGCGTTGAGGAAGCTCGGTTACGAGATCGTACTCGTCAATTCGAACCCCGCCACGATCATGACGGATCCCGGCATGGCCGATGTGACCTATATCGAGCCTCTCAATATCCAGAGCATGATCGAGATCATCGAAAACGAGCGGCCCGATGCCATCCTGCCGAACCTTGGCGGCCAGACGGGCCTGAACCTGACCTCGGAGCTGCACAAGAAGGGCATCCTCGAAAAATACGGTGTGAAGGTCATCGGCGTACAGGTCGACGCCATTGAGCGCGGCGAGGACCGCATGGCGTTCAAGGAGACCATGAACCGCCTCGGCATCGAGATGCCGGCAAGCGAAATCGCCTACAACGTAGAGGAGGCCGAAATCGTAGCCTCGAAGCTGGGCTACCCCGTCGTGATCCGTCCGGCCTACACCATGGGTGGCACGGGCGGAGGCCATGTCTACAACCCCGAGGAGCTTCGGGTCGTGGCTGCCCGGGGCCTTGCTGCAAGCCTGGTCGGCCAGATTCTCGTCGAGGAGTCTGTCTGGGGCTGGGAGGAGCTGGAGCTGGAAGTGGTGCGGGACGCCAGGAACCAGATGATCACCGTCTGCTTCATCGAGAACGTGGACGCCATGGGGGTCCACACGGGCGATTCGTACTGCACGGCACCGATGCTCACCATTTCCCCGGAGCTCCAGAGAAGGCTGCAGAAATACTCCTACGACATCGTCGAGGCAATCCAGGTGATCGGCGGCACCAACATCCAGTTCGCCCACAACCCGAAAACGGGCCGCGTCGTCGTCATCGAGATCAACCCCCGCACGTCGCGCTCGTCGGCCCTGGCCTCGAAGGCGACGGGTTTCCCCATCGCCCTGATATCGGCCATGCTTGCGGGGGGTCTCACTCTGGACGAGATCCCGTACTGGCGGGAAGGGACCCTCGAAAAATACACGCCCTGGGGAGAATACGTGGTCGTAAAGTTCGCCCGCTGGGACTTCGAGAAATTCCCGGGCGCCGAAGACAAGCTGGGCACCCAGATGCGCGCCGTGGGCGAGGTGATGAGCATCGGCAAGAACTATAAAGAAGCCTTTCAGAAGTCGATCCGTTCATTGGAAAAGGGTCGATACGGCCTCGGCTTTGCCAAGGACTACCACCAGAAAAGCCTCGAGGAGTTGATGGATCTTCTCGTGGAGCCCTCGAGCGAGCGACAGTTCATTATGTACGAGGCCCTGAGAAAAGGGGCCGGCGTCGATGAGCTCTTCCGCAAGACCTACATCAAACGATGGTTCATCGAACAGATGAAGGAACTCGTCGAACTGGAGGAAAAGATACTGAAAACCAAAGGCAAGGAACTGCCCGACAAGCTCCTCATCCAGGCCAAGAAGGACGGTTTTGCCGATCGCTACCTCTCCCAGATCCTGGGCGTCCCGGAAGAAAAGATCCGGAAACGGCGAACCGGCCTGGGTGTTGTCGAGTGCTGGGACGCCGTTCCCGTCTCCGGTGTCGAAAACGCAGCGTACTATTACTCCACCTATAACGCCCCCGACAAGGTCACGACGTCGGGCAACCGCAAAGTGATGGTGCTCGGCGGAGGACCGAACCGGATCGGGCAGGGGATCGAGTTCGACTACTGCTGCGTCCACGCCGCCTTCGCGCTGCGGGATGAGGGGGTTGAGTCCGTCATGGTGAACTGCAACCCCGAAACGGTCTCCACGGACTACGATACCTCCAACAAGCTCTACTTCGAGCCTCTGACGGTGGAGGACGTGCTCGCCATTTACGAAAAGGAAAAACCCGAAGGGGTCATCGCCCAGTTCGGCGGCCAGACCCCGCTCAACATCGCCGGCGAGCTCGCCAAGGCAGGAGTGAAGATCATCGGGACTTCCGTGGACACGATCGATCTGGCCGAAGACCGCGACCGCTTCCGCAAGATGATGGACAATCTCGGTATCCCCATGCCGGCCTCGGGAATGGCCAGCAACCTCGATGACGCCCTGTCCATCGCAAAGAAGCTGGGCTATCCCCTCATGCTGAGGCCGTCCTACGTCCTGGGCGGCAGAGGCATGGAAGTGGTCCACGACGAGGAGATGATCCGGCGCTACGTGAAGAACGCCGTCGGCGTCACGCCGGACCGCCCGATCCTCATCGACAAGTTTCTCGACAACGCCATCGAGTGCGAGGCCGACGCCATCTCCGACGGGGAAGACACCTTCGTGCCCGCCGTCATGGAGCACATCGAACTGGCGGGTGTCCACTCGGGCGATTCGGCCTGTGTCATCCCGCCCATCAGCATTCCCGCCCGCCACATCGACACCATCGTCGAGTACACCAGCAAGATTGCCCGGGAACTCAAGGTGATAGGGCTGATGAACATGCAGTACGCCATCGCCAATGATGTCGTCTACGTCCTCGAGGCCAACCCGCGGTCCTCCCGGACCGTTCCGCTGGTCTCCAAGGTGTGCAACATTTCCATGGCGAGAATCGCCACCCAGCTGATGATGGGTCGAAAGCTCAAGGACCTCAACCTCAAACATCGTGCAGTTCCGCATTTCGGTGTGAAGGAAGCCGTATTCCCCTTCAAAATGTACCCCGAGGTGGACCCGCTGCTTGGCCCCGAGATGCGCTCCACGGGAGAAGTGCTGGGGCTGGCGGACTCGTTCGGTCTTGCCTTCTTCAAGGCCGAAGAGGCGGCGGACCAGGTTCTTCCCGCCGAGGGGACGGTGCTCATCACCGTATCGGAGAAGGACAAGCACGCCGCCGTCGAAATGGCCCGAGAGTTCAGGAAGCTGGGCTTCAGGATCAGGGCCACGAAAGGGACCCACACATTCCTGACCGAAAACGGGATCGAGGCCGAGGCGATCCTCAAGATGCACGAGGGGAGGCCCCACATCGTCGACGCCATCAAGAACAAGGAGATCGACCTCATCATCAACACGCCGAGCGGGAAGCTCAGCAAGCACGACGACTCCTACATCCGCAAGTCCGCGATCCGTTACAAGGTGCCCTACATCACGACAATGGCTGCATCGGCCGCAGCCGCGAAGGGTATCGCCGCCTTCCGACAGGGCCACGGCCGCGCCCGCTCGCTCCAGAGCTACCACGGCGATCTGAAGTAGGAAAGGCAAAAGGCGCAAGGTCCAAGGTTAAAGGATACGACGGAAAAAGGATCGGGAGCACTCCCGATCCTTTTTTATTCTTCTTGACCTTTAGCCTTTAGCCTTGTGCCTTTAGCCTGTTTTTATTGATAATCTTTTTCGTAGATCTCCCACAGGGTCGACAGCAGCGCCGTGATGATCGGCCCGATGACAAACCCGGAGACCCCGAAGACAGCGATCCCCCCGAGGGTTGAAAGAAAAATGAGAAGCGGGTGCATCTGGGTGTCCTTGCCGACAAGCAACGGGCGGAGGATGTTGTCGATCGAGCTGATTACCAGGGAGCCTACGGCAAGGATCACGATGCCCTCCCAGATATGGCCGGTTGCAAGCATGATGAGTGCCGCCGGCGCCCAGATGATGGCACATCCGATCCCCGGGATCATGGCGGCAAGGACCATGATCACCCCCCAGACGATTGCGCTGTTGATCCCCACGGCCCAGAAGAGAATGCCTCCCATCGTGCCCTGGATCAGCCCGATAATGAGTGTTCCCTTGAGTGTGGCCCGCGCTGTCGAGGTGAATCGCTCGTAGATCCGGTTCCCAATCTCGTCTTTCAGCTCCAGAATATAAAGGGAACCCCTCAAGAGCCTGTCCCCGTCCCGGATAAAGAAGAAGAGGCAGTAAAGCATCACGACGAAATTAATGATCAGAAGAAGCGTATTCTGGGTCAGATCGGTGAGGTAGCCCACGATGTATTTTGAAATGCTCCCGGAAATATTGTAAAATGTCTCGGTCAGCGCCTTTTCATCCAGGTCGAGTTTCTGAAGATAAGGATTCCCCTTCAAAAGGTTGATGATCCCCTGGGCCTTCTGCTGGATGTCCGCCGTGTCTTTTAGCGCGGAATACATATCGATGGCCTGGGCCAGAAGGACGCTTGCAATCACGACAAGTGGCAAAATAATGACAAAAATCACCACGATCAGCATCATCGCGGTGCTCACGTTCGGGTGCCTGAGCTTGCGATTGACTCTCTTGTACAGCGGGCCGAACAGGCCTGCGATTACGGCTCCCCAGAAGATGGGGTAGGCGAAGGGTTTCAGCAGCCAGAGAAAGGCGATCGTCCCGATCATCAGGATCGCCAGGAAAATATTCTTTCGAACTTTCTGCATTTCCATGGTAAATTACCTTATCAGAACCCTGCATCGAATTGAAATGATTATTTTAATTCCGACCCTGGCGATGATTATTTCTGGACAGGAACTTGCATGACCATGAAAGAAAATACGGTGGATTCGGCTCTTCCTGAGAAGAAAACGACAGGGGAAAGACAGCAGGGACCCGACGAAATCTGGGAATACTGCAAAGGACAGTGTGGAGCAGACCCCTGGTGCAGCAAATGCATGCGGGACAGAGAAAGATTGCAGGAAGAATGGCTAAACCGCGAGGGGCAAACGGACGATAAGAAAGAGTAGAAAGACCCCCTCGAGGATCGAATGATGAAAATTGAGCGGACAGACAACCTTCAGCCCCCGCAGCCGGCAGACAAAAAGAAAAGTCCCGTTGCGTCGGGGCAACGTTTTCTCGATGTCCTGCAGGAAACCGTCTCGGCGACTCCCGGGTTGTCGCAGCCGAACATCCTTCAAAACCTTCCGCCTGCAGGAGGGTTCGCGGGATTCATTCCCAATCCGGGCATGGAGGAACTTCTGGGACGGGCCGATCATCTCCTCGTGCTCCTGGAGTCTCTGCAGAAAGACCTGTCGGGACCCGGACTTCCGCTGAGGGAAGCCTATGCCTCCCTGAGGGACATCGAGGACAGGGCCGACGAGCTCACACCCCTTCTGGAAAGCCTGCCCGAAGGAGACGACTTCCGTGATTTCCTCAACCGTCTTGTCATCACGGCCTCTGTGGAAGCGATCAAATTCCGCCGGGGCGATTACCTCTAACAGGGTCCTGGGTTCAGGGGTTCTTTTTGCTGCAGCTCTCTTGCGCTCCGCCGGCCGTTTTACGCACCCATCGCAGGCTTGTTTTTCGCGCAAATACACGAAAGGATAACCCTGTCGGCGACGGATAACGCTTGACACCTCATGGATATGATGCTAGAAAACACGATCTAAACAAGTGTCGGGGCGTGGCGCAGTCTGGTAGCG